>CAZZAH010000483.1:0-3679 GCA_964652115.1 uncultured bacterium
CCTTCGGCGCATAGAGCTTGTGCCCCGCGATCGAGAGGAGATCGATGCCGAGCGCAGCGACATCGACCGGTACCTTCCCGACCGACTGCGCGCCATCGACGTGGAAGAGCACGCCGCGGCCGCGAAGAAGCGCCGCGATCTCCGCGATCGGCTCGAGCGTGCCGACCTCGTTGTTCGAGTGCATCACGCTCACGAGCAGGGTGTCGGGACGAAGCGCGCGCGCGACCTCGTCGGGGGAAACGCGGGCGTCGCGGTCGACCGGAAGCACGGTGACCGCAGCGCCCAGGCGCTCGAGGAAGCGAAGCGGATTGAGCGTGGCCGGATGCTCGACCGCGGTGGTGATGAAGTGCGCGCTCGGATTGCCGCGCGCGAACCACGCGCCCTTGATCGCGTGATTGCTCGCCTCGGAGCCGCCGCTCGTCAGCACCACCTCGGAGGGTTGCGCATGGATCAAGGAGGCGATCTGCGCGCGCGCCTTTTCCACCGCTTCCTTCGCCGGCCGACCGGCCCAGTGCGGACTCGAGGGATTGCCGAAGCCGCTCTCCAGGAAGGGGCGCATCGCCTCCGCGACCTCGGGGGCGATCGGCGTGCTGGCGTTGTAATCCAGGTAGATTCGTGGCACTCAGGGCCTCCTTCGATTGCGCCGCAGGGTATCGCGGAAGGCCCGGGACCCCGCGAAATTTTCCCATCGAGGCGCGGAAACTAATCCCCCGGGCCGTGTATCTATGCCGGTCCGACGGTGAGGCGCAGTGGAAGCGGGCAAGATTTCGCAGCGTCGAATCCGCGGAGGTCATGAAGACCTCTCTGAAGTCCAACCCCTCCTTCAGTCGGATGGATCTCCGGGTAAGGGCCGTCGCTTCGGCGACGGCCCCCACCATTCGAAAGCCCGGAGCCCCAAGCGGACCGATCGAGCAGAGGGAAAGGCATCGCCCGAGATGGGCGTCCAGTTTGTGGGAGCTGAGCGTTACGGGCTTACGGTGTGGGTCTGCGGAGAGGGTCGGCAACCGCTAGTCTTCTCTCGCGCCTTACTACCCGAGCGAAACGGCTCTCCACCCTAGCAAGCACACGAGTCAGGTTCACAGGTCAGGCACACTAGCCAGGCATACGACACGCAGACGTCAGTGGGACGAGGTACGGCGGCTCACCAATCGATGGATCGGCCCTCCTGGGGTGAGCCGCCCGCCTCTTTCAGACTTCCCACCCCCATCCCTCGCGACCACACCCTCCGACCAACTACCGACTTTCGCGCTGATCGGGTATCCTCCGCGGTTCCTGGCGTGAAAGGCATCGGCAATGACTCCTCCGCTCGACATCCCCCTCCATCGTCGCCGTAAGACGCGCGTCGTGGAGGTCGGCCCGCTCAAGATCGGCGGGGACAATCCCATCCTCATTCAATCGATGACCATCGCCGACACGATGGAAACGGATGCGGTCGTGCGCGAGATCCGTGAGCTCTACGACGCCGGTTGCCCGCTCGTCCGCGTGACCGCGCCGCATGTTCCCGCGGCGGAGAACCTGCGCGAGATCAAGCGACGCCTGCGCGCGGCGGGGCTCGAGGTGCCGCTGGTGGCGGACATCCACTTCACGCCGAACGCCGCCCTCGTCGCGGCCGAGATCGTCGAGAAGGTGCGGGTGAACCCGGGGAATTACGCCGACCGAAAGCGCTTCGCCACCCGCGAGTACTCGGACGCGGAGTACGCCTCGGAGCTCGATCGTCTACGCAATGCGTTCCTGCCGCTGGTCAGAAGGTGCAAGGAGACCGGTGCCGCGATGCGCATCGGCACGAACCACGGCTCGCTCTCCGACCGCATCATGAATCGCTACGGCGACACGCCGGCCGGGATGGTCGAATCGGCGCTCGAGTTCGTGCGCATCTGCGAGGACGAGGGCTACCACGCGATCGTCCTCTCGATGAAGTCGTCGATTCCGAGCGTGATGATCGCCGCCTATCGGCTTCTGGTCGAACGGATGGACGCGCTCGGCATGCACTATCCCCTTCACCTCGGCGTGACCGAAGCGGGCGACGGGCTCGAAGGACGCATCAAGAGCGCGGTCGGGATCGGCTCGCTCCTCGCCGACGGCATCGGTGACACCATTCGCGTTTCTTTGACCGAGGACTCGGTGCATGAGCTGCCCGCAGCGCGCGCGATCCTGGACGCGGTGGCGCGCGAGCTCGCGAGCCGTGACCAGGAGCGCGTCGTCATCGCCGATTCGCCCAGCGGCGCGCGTGGGCTTTCCACCGACGCGGTTCGGCCGCGGCGCGCGACCAACGCGTGGGTGCTGGGCTCGCTGCTCGTCGGTGGAAGCGCCCCGGTTCGCGTCGAGCAGCGCATCGAGCTTCCGCCAGCGGACACGGCACCGACCGGCGTCGACCTCGCGCTGCTGGGGCAGGACGGCGGCGCCGAGCTCCTCTCGATCGCATGGCGAGACGCGTGGCCCTCGCTCGCGGACCTTCGCTCTCTTCGCGCGCAAATTGGCGGGACGCCGCTCCTGCTCGAAGGCGCGATTCGTGGCGATGCCGACGTGGCGGCTCTCTCCGCGTTACTACCGGTCGTCGATGCCGCGAGCCTCGCGTTCGAGCATCGCGCGTCAATCGAGGCGAGCGATCCTTACGTGAGGCAAGCTGCGCGCGCGCTCTTGTCCGCGCGAAAGCCGGCTCGCTTTCGTCTGCGCACGCAGGACTCGGCGGAGGACGCGATTCGAATCGACGACATCTGCCGCGCCGAAGGGCTCAACCTGACCGGATACATCCTCGATCCTCGGCCCGGCTGGATCGAGGCGACGCGCGCACTGGCCGCGTCGTTGCCGACCGGCGCGCTCCTTTTCCTCGAGGCACCGCTTGAAGGACCCGACGCGGGCCTGCTCGCTGGCGCGGCCTTGACCGATGGCATCGGCGACGCGCTCTGCTTGATCTCGTGCGCCACGCCCGCGTGGCCGCGAAGCGAGCGCAAGTGGGAGGAGTCGCCGGTCGAAAGCGCCTACACCATCCTCCAGGCGACGCGTCTCCGTCTGACCAAGGCGGAGTTCATCGCCTGCCCGAGCTGCGGCCGCACCATGTTCGACCTCCAGACGACGACGGCGAGGATTCAGGCGCGCACCGGACACCTCAAAGGGGTCAAGATCGCGGTCATGGGATGCATCGTGAACGGTCCGGGCGAGATGGCCGACGCCGACTTCGGCTACGTCGGCAGCGGCCCGGCGAAGGTCGACCTCTACGTCGGCAAGGATCGCGTGCGCCAAGGCGTGCCGCAGCACGAAGCCGAGGATCGCCTGGTCGAGCTGATTCAGGCGCACGGGCGATGGATCGATCCGGCGACGGGCGCGCCTTTCGCGCGGGAACGCGCATGAGCCCGACCGAGGGGGAGCGCAACCTCTTCTTCATCGATCCGAACGGCGGCAATCGTGAGGCGATGCGCCGGCTCGGCTATCGGATGATCGATCTTCTGGTGGAGCATGCGGCGAACGCGGGCTCGCGCGCGCCGGTCGACCTCGACGTGGCGCAGCCCTCGGGCGTCTACATCCCCTCGGTCGACGGACGCGTGCTCGAGGAGCTCCTGCCCGAGCTCGATCGCTTCCTCGATCACGGCATGAACCCGGCGCATCCCGGCTACATGGGGCACATGGACACGATCGCCTCCGCGATCGGGCTCTTCTCCGACGCGGTCGTCTCCTCGCTCAA
>CAZZAH010000484.1:0-3672 GCA_964652115.1 uncultured bacterium
GAAGGCGTGGTGGTCCTTTCGAAATCCGGTGTCGAGCATCATGAAGGGGACTCGATTGGCGGAGTAGCCCAAGGCGTGCACCGCGGGAACCTTGATCTCCGCGAGCTGGCCGTAGGAGGGACCGTAGGGCGCCGGACCTTGCGGAGCCGCCGCGCTCCCCGACCGTGCTTCGAGCTCAGGCCTCGGCAAGGTCACCTCGAGCGGCGTGCCGTCGGGCCCATGCGTCGGCCCGAGCGCCTCCGTGTGCGCGATCGCCACCGGCCGAATGCTCGCGACGAAGGGAAGGCGCTCGATCTCGCGCAAAGCCTCGGGCGTCGCGTCGACGCTCACCGCGTTCAACCATCGGCTCGCCACGCGCAGCTTGGCCAGGCGCTCGACCGCCGCTAAGTAGGTCGCGCAGAGCGGCCGATCCGCGTTCGTGGGCAACGCGCTGCCATTCGCCAGCTGACGCCGCGCCCAGGTTTCGGGCGGAAGCTCTCGCGCGATGGCAAGCGCTTCCTCCGCGCCCAGACCAGATGCACCCAGACTCGATGCACCCACACCCGATGCTCCGCGATCCCGGAAGAAGATCCAACGCGCCTCCGTCATCGGCGCGGCCGGCAGCGAGGAAGCGGACGTCGCCGATGTCGGTGCCACCGCTTCCGCGCGCGCGAAGCCGACGACCGAACAAAGGACCAGGCAGAGGAGGACGCGACTACGCATGGACTACCTCTCGAGCTCGGCTCAGGCCCAGGACAACTCGGCGTGGAGCGCTTGGTGGATGCCGCCGTTGGTGGCGAGGATCGAGCGACCGGCATGCCACTCTTGCCCGCCCGTCAAATCGGTCACCTCGCCGCCCGCTTCGCGAACCAAGAGCGCGCCCGCGGCCACGTCCCACGCGTTCAGGTTCAGCTCCCAGAAACCATCATAGCGGCCGTCGGCGACGTAGGCGAGGTCGAGCGCGGCCGACCCGCAGCGGCGAAGCCCTCGAGAGATGCGCGCGAGCCGAGCCCAGTTGTCGAGGTTGACGTCGTGCGCGCCGTCGACGCGATAGGCGAAGCCGCTCGCGAGCAGAGCGCGCGCGAGATCGTTCTCGGTCGAAACGTGAAGCCGTCTCTGCTGGTTGAACCACGCCCCCTCCCCCCGCGCCGCGGTGAAGAGCTCGTCGAGGTAAGGCGCGAAGACCACGCCGACCAGGGGCCCCGAAGCATCTTCGAGCGCGATCGACACGCAGTACATCGGATGGCGATGGACGTAGTTCGTCGTTCCGTCGAGCGGGTCGATCACCCAGCGAAGGCCGGAGGTCCCCTCCTTGCGCGCGCCTTCCTCGGCTAAGATGCCGTGCTCCGGGTAGCGATCGGCGATGCGCGTCGTCACCAGCGTCTCGACCTCGAGGTCGAGCTTTGTCACCAGATTGCGCCAGCCTTTGTAGCCGACCGATTCACGGGTGACCGAGCCGTGCGCCTCCAAAAGCCGCGCGCCGGCCTCCCGCGCGAGCTCGGTCGCGAAGCTGAGCCACTCGTTCAATCTTTCCTCCGAGGTTGCTTGCCCGAACTTCGAACTGTAATTTACAGCGAAATTTGCCGAAAGGGCGAATGGCCCCCTTCGAACGCAAGCCAGAGCCCCGCACGAATGAGCGGTCCACCCCAACGAGGACTCCATGGAAAGTTTGATGGACAAGATCGTCAGCCTTAGCAAGCGGAAGGGATTCGTCTTCCCGTCGAGCGAGATCTACGGCGGGATCAACGCGTGCTGGGACTACGGTCCGCTCGGTTCGAAGCTCAAGCTCAACGTCAAGGCGGCGTGGTGGAAGGCGATGACCCAGATGCGCGACGACATCGAGGGTCTGGATGCCGCCATCCTGATGCACCCGCGCGTGTGGCATGCGTCGGGGCACGTCGAGAACTTCACCGATCCCTTGGTCGACTGCCGCGAGTGCAAGGCGCGCTTCCGCGAGGATCAGATCCCGCAGTCCCAGTGCCCGCTCAAGCCGTCGAAGTGCCCCGGTCAGTTCGAGAAGTGCAACCTGACCGAGGCGCGCCACTTCAACCTGATGTTCAAGACCTTCATGGGTCCGGTCGAGGAAGACGCCAACGTCATCTTCCTTCGCCCCGAGACGGCGCAGGGGATCTACGTCAACTACAAGAACGTGCTCGAGTCCTCGCGCCAGAAGGTGCCGTTCGGCATCGCGCAGATCGGGAAGGCGTTCCGGAACGAGATCACGCCGGGGAACTTCATCTTCCGCACGCGCGAGTTCGAGCAGATGGAGATGCAGTTCTTCGTCAAGCCGGGCACCGACGAGGAGTGGTTCGAGAAGTGGCGCGCGATCCGCATGCAGTGGTACCACGACCACGGCATCCGGCCTGAGAAGCTCCGCTGGCACAAGCACGAGAAGCTCGCCCACTACGCTCGCGCCGCCTACGACATCGAGTACGAGTTCCCCTTCGGCTGGAGCGAGCTCGAGGGGATCCACAACCGAACCGACTTCGACCTCAGTCGCCATCAGGAGTTCTCGGGCAAGAAGCTCGAGTACTTCGACGAGGAGACGAAGGAGCGCTACCTCCCCTACATCATCGAGACCTCGGCCGGCTGCGATCGCTCGCTGCTCACCTTCTTGGTCGATGCCTATCGCGAGGACGAGCAGGAGGGCGAGGTGCGCGCATACCTGTCGATTCACCCGAAGCTCGCGCCGATCAAGGCGGCGGTCTTCCCGCTGGTCAAGCGTGACGGCATGCCCGAGATCGCGGAGAAGATCGTGGCCGAGCTCCGGCCCCGCATGGAGGTCTTCTACGACGAGAAGGGCGCGGTCGGCCGTCGCTATCGCCGCATGGACGAGGTCGGCACGCCGTACTGCATCACGGTCGACTCGGAGACCCTGACCAACCAGTCGGTCACGGTCCGCATGCGCGATACGCTCGAGCAGGTGCGCGTCAACATCAGCGACCTTAGGACCTGGCTCGAGGACCGGATCTGGGCGTGAGCGAAGGCCCGCGTGAATCGAGGGCGGAGCAGGCGAACCGTCGCTTGCCCCGCCCTCTTTCTTTGTCGCTCGCGGGCGAGCCGCTTCGCGAGGAGCTGAGCGCGCGCATCGAGGCATCGGGGCTTCCATTGCAGATGGGGCATGGCGTGGTGCTCGCGTCGCTGCTGGCCGCGGGACGATTGAAGCAGTTCGCCGCGGCGCTCGGTCTCGCGCTCGATGCCGGCGTCTCTCTGCCTTGGCTCGGCGAGTCGATCCTCCAGAGCTATCTCTTCGTCGGCTTCCCCCGCACCTGGCAAGCGTTCAAGGCGCTCAACGAGGTGCGCGCGCGACGCGGCATCGGTGAGCCGCTCGAGGTCGAGGTGCCGGATCTGAAGGCGCTCCTCGAAGCGGAGCACGCGCCCGATGGACATCCCGCGCACGACCAGCTCCTCATCTGGTGGACGCGGGGGGAAGCGCTCTGCCGCGAGATCTACGGCAAGCAGTACGACCGCTTGCGCGAGAACCTCGGCGGGTACCATCCGGAGCTCGCCGATTGGATGATTCTCGAGGGCTACGGCAAGGTGCTCTCTCGCCCGAGCATCGCGGCGGCGGAACGCGAGCAGTGGATCGTGCCGATCCTCATCGTGCAAGAAGCGAGCGATCAGGTGCACTCGCATCTGCGCGGCGCGCTGCGGGTGGGGGCGAGTGCAGAGGCGATGCGCGGGGTCATTCAG
>CAZZAH010000485.1:0-3648 GCA_964652115.1 uncultured bacterium
AGGCGTGTGCGACGGGGGTCGAACAAGCCGTCACGCCTGCGAACTCGCATCCGCGCGCGTTCCCGAATCCGTCGACTGCTGAAATCACAGTCACCTTCTCGCTCGCCCAGCCCGGCTGGACCTCAGTGCGGATCTACGACGCTGGCGGTCGGTCCGTGCGGTTGCTGTCGGTTGGCGACCTGACAGCCGGGCCACATGCGCTGACGTGGGACGGGAGGAGCGATGAGGGCGAGACCCTCCCGGCGGGAATCTACTTCGCTCGCGTGCAGACCGGCGGCGGAGCGATGAATGGACGGGTGGTGAGGCGGTGAACACTCGCGCAATCGTTGAGCCAGCCACAGCCGAGATCGTTCACCCGGTACCCGCTCCCCGATCGTGCCAGACGACGGTGTAAGGAGTTGAACGTGCACTGTGTCATCGCACCGGAAATGCGAATAGTCAGTCTGCTGTGCTTCTGCGCCGCGACTTCCGCTTTCGCTGGGCCCAACGCTGGCGGAACGTTGATCGTGTCTGCGCAGGAAGGGATCACTTACTGCCACGACTCGCCACAGTATTGCTCTGCGTTCAGTTTGGCTGGCTGTGAATCAGCGGATACGCAATTGACGGCTGGTCGGACCTACGTGTTCTACGTGGCGGCCGCCTTCCCGTGCGACCAGTCACGAATGTCGAGCGTGTCCTTCGCCGTGTCTATTCCCGGCGATAAGGTGGCGATTGTTGATCAGCACAGCTGCGCAGATCAGGAGACAGCAGCGGAGAATTGGCCCTACACGGGAACCGGTACATCGCTAACGTGGGTGAATCCCCAACGGGCGAAGCTGGTCCCTGTCTATTGGTTTGCTGCGTACAACTACGTGTATCCGGATCCGGCCACGTTTACCGTCGTTCCGCACCCTGCGGAAGGAGGCGTCTTTCGGGATGATTCTGTCCCGCCAATTGTGGACCCGATTGCGGGCTACGGAAGCCTCGGATTCGGAACTCCCGGCCAGGCGCCGTGCCCTGAGGCAGTTCTCGGCGCTTGCTGTTTTGGCGCCTGCGAGATCAAGACGTGTGAAGATTGTGATGCCGTCGGAGGTACCTTCCTTGGAGCCGTTCCGTGCGATCCGTACCCTTGTGCCAATGCCGGTGCATGCTGTGATCTCCTCTCGGGATCCTGTGAGATCGTCGCCGAGGGCGCGTGCGCTTTGGGAGGCACTCGCTACGTGTACCAAGGCGACGGAGTGATATGTGACCCTTCGCCCTGCGGTCCACCCCGGGGCGCTTGCTGCCTTCAACCCGGAGGGTGCGAGCAGGTCTCGGAGGCGGAATGCGATGCCGCAGGCGGGTTGTTTCTGGGCATCGGCGTCGACTGCGATGCTTGTGCAACGGGAGTTAATGAGGCTTCCGAGTCGTTCGACATGAAGCTTCGCGCGTTCCCGAATCCAGCTTCCGGAGCGACGACGATCTCTTTCTCGCTCGCCGAGGCGGCGTGGACTTCCGCGGTGATCTTCGATGCTGCAGGCCAACTCGTCCGCGCGCTCGGCGCCGGCCAAATGAGGGCGGGGGGGAACTCGCTGCTGTGGGACGGTCGCGATGACGCCGGCCGGGATGTCACGAGCGGCGTCTACTTCGCTCGGGTCACGACGCGGCAGGGGATGAAGGCGAGCCCGGTCGTGATGGCCCGATGAAGTCGAAGCCGGGGAATCGCGCCACGGGCTTTGCCGCATCGGCGCTCGCGCTCCTGCTCTGCAGTGCGATCGCTGGCCGTGCGTTCGCAGGACCGAACGCCGGCGGCACGCTCCTCATGCATGCGAATCCAAGCTTAATCTTTACCACCTCGACTTCGAACTACTGCGGTCAATCCGGTCTGACGACCTGCGAAGCGGCCACGACCCATCTGCCTCAGTCAACGACTCCAACGCTTTGGTTCGTCGTCGCGGCATTTCCCGAGTTCTCACAGCCCCATGTGACAGGCGTCTCCTTCGGTCTCGGAGATTACGATCCAACCGCCATCTCGATGCTAGGCCACGGAAGCTGCGCCAACTTTGAAGCGGATACCCAGGATTGGCCGGGGCCGAACACGGGGACGAGCCTGAGTTGGAGTTCACCTCGGGGCGAAAGGCTGATCGAGCTGTACTGGTTCGCAGGTTATGCGTACACCGAGGCCACGCTCGCCCTCGGACCACATCCGACGTTCGGGGGCTATTTCGTAGACAACTCACCTTCGCCGGTGTCGGACGCCATCGCCGGATACAGCAGTCTTGGATTCGGCGCGCTTTCCGGGCACTTAGTTTGTCCAATTCCCCCGGCCAACGGTGCATGCTGCAGTTCGGTCGACGGCGCGTGCAGCGTGCTGACGCCTGACCTCTGCGCCGCACTTCCGGGCACTTACTTGGGCGATGATCAGCCGTGTCCCGCCGAGGCGTGCGCCCCGTCGGGAGCGTGCTGTCTTGACTCTGGTCAGTGTTCCCTGATGTTGCAGGGATGGTGCGCTCAGAGCGGGGGCGTGTTTCACGGTGAGGGCGTTCCTTGCAGTCCGAACATCTGTCCAAGAGCAGGCGCCTGTTGTCACCCAGACGGCCACTGCGTGTTCACGATCGAGAGCGAGTGCCAGGCTTCCGGCGGCATCTACTACGGTGCCGGGAGCTGCGCCCCCAATCAGTGTCCGCAACCGCTGGGTACGTGCTGTTCCCCCGCTGGAGACTGCACCGTCGTTCCGGAGTCGCAGTGTAACGAGTACTTGTGGACTGAGGGGGCAGCGTGCTCACCCAACCCTTGTCCGCAGCCGCAGGCCGCCTGCTGCTTCCCTGATGGTCACTGCGAAGTCCAGAACTCCAGCCACTGCGAACAACTCGGCGGCACTTTCATGGGAGTGTGGACGGGTTGCGAGCCGAGCCCGTGCGGTCCCGCTCTCGGCGCGTGTTGCCTGCCCGATGGCTCGTGCGTGTTGAGTACTACAGGCGACTGCGTTGGAACGTGGCAGGGAGACTTCACGGAGTGCAGTCCCAACCCGTGTCCTCAGCCTATGGGTGCGTGCTGCGCGATCGATGGTTCGTGCTCGCTAACCACGAGTGCCGCGTGCGAAGGGTCATGGGAGGGTCCGGACTCACCGTGCGCGCCTGCGCTTTGCCCGACCTACTCCGTGAGGTGGACGTCGGTCGTGCTGGGATTGGCGAAAGCAGAGACCTCGGCACAGGCGACTACGTGCGATACGCTGGGGGACTTTTTCGATGCGGACCTGGACTCGCTGCGCTACCCGCAGGATCCATTGCCGTTTGATCTCTCCGTATCGAGCCACGCCGCCCCGCCTGTTCAGTGCGCGAACTATGGCGACGGTGCTGCCACCTGCCGAATCGGCGTGGATCAGGTGGAGGCCTGGGCCATGGGAGGCGGATCGAGCCCGGGGCCGGGGTCCGCGAGGGGTTACGCGTTCGGATCAGTCGAGATTGTCCGTGGCTTTGTGGTGGATGGACCCGGAGGTTCTGTCCACATGACGATTCCCATCGACATCTGGGGAGAGCGCATCCAAAGCAGTGCGGAAGGCAGCTCGGATCAGCTGATTGGCGGGTGAGTGTTGATGGCGTCGGTCTGATTCAAGGAGGCGTGCCCTTCTTTTGGGGTTGGGGACAGGGCCCGACGACGAGAATTGTTTGGTCGGGCGACTTAACGGTC
>CAZZAH010000486.1:0-3648 GCA_964652115.1 uncultured bacterium
CCTCGCGCACGACCACGCTGCCGCGGGTGTCGGCGAACGGGAACGCGATCTCGTCCTTGTCGCCGTAGATCGGCCAGAAGTACGCGGTCTTCATCGCGCCGCGCTCGGTCGGAGCTCGCTCCTTCCGTCCCGCTTTGATCGGCGTTTCGTCCATCGCCAGCACTTCGCTCGCCAAGATGGAGCGGAGCTGCGCTTCGTAGATCGGCTCGAGCAGATCACCCACTCGATGCACCCATCCGGTCAAGGTCGAGCGGGCCAAGCGCACGCCGGCCGCGGCCAGGCGCTGGTGCTGGCGGTAGAGCGGCAAGTGATACACGAACTTGTCGATGAGCAGGCCGGCCAGAAGGCTGACGTCGGCCACGCTCTTCTCCAACACCGCGGGCGGAGCCGGCGGACAGGAGAAGACACCGCTCTCTTTCTCGCGATAGACCTTCCGCACGTAGCGCAGCACGACATAAGAGCCGGGCCGTTGGGCCAAGCGTTCAGTGATCTTCTCGCCGATCAGGTCGTAGCTCGCCAGGTCGACTCCGCGAAGCTCGGGGTTCTCGACCTCGATCACTTCCACCGGCACGCTTGGATCGAAGCGGAGCGCCGACTCCGTGGCGTCGGTGTCGGCTGGCTTGGAACTGCGCCGCCGGTGAGCCGGCACTTCGATCTCGGGCTCGAGCTTGACCTCGGTGCGGAACATCTCGCCCAGAGTGAGCTGATGTCCGGCTGGGTCGATCAGCCGTCGTTCGGACTTCGCGCCGAAGAGCTGCCGCTTGAACCAGACCACTTGGCGAGCGAGCTCGTCGTGAGACTGCTGCAGCTCCTGGTGAGCCTTTAACAGAGCGACGATCTCGTCGCGGTTCATCGAAGCAGCGCGGGACTCGAGCGACATGCCGCTCTTCTATCGCATCCGCGCGCGACCTCCAAGCGTGATTCCATCGAGGAGCAAAGAAAACGCCTGCTCGCTCAGTTCCACGCGTACCTCGCTGCTCGGAAGGGTGAACTGGCCGCGCTCGAGACGCTTGGCTAAGAGGCAAAAGCCGGTGCGATCCCAGTAGACCGCTTTGATGTGCGTTCGCCTCCGGTTGGTGAAGACGTACAACGTGCCCGAGAGCGGATCCTCGTTCAGCAGACGCTTGACCAACGCGACCAGCCCATCGAACGAGTTCCGCATGTCGACCGGCGGGCGGTAGGCGAGGATCCGCGTGACCTCGCGTGTGCGCAGCACGCTCAGCCTTGGATGCGAAGCTTGTGGCCGGTCGGAAGCGTGAGCTCAAGCGTCCAGGGCGCGAGCGGCGGCACGACGTCAGCGGTCGCCTTCGTCACGGTGACGAACTCGGCTCGAGCGGGCTCGCCGACGAGCCGCCGTTGCCAGCGGAAGAAGCTCGAGAGCTCGACCTTCTCTCGCCGGCAGAACTCCCGCGCGCTCAGCCCTGCCTGCTCGCAGCGCGACACCAGCTCACGCCACTCGCTCTCGCTCCGACGCACTCGACCGTTCGACATCACCCGCATGACCACCTCCTCGGAACGCCGTTCGTTGCTCGACGAGCCCTCTGCCCGTCGCGATGCGGTTGTACGTCAGAGGAGGAGGGGGCGGGAAGGCTCCGAGGATTGATCGCTTACGAATCACCGAGCCCCGAACGGGCCTTTCCTTGTTCACAACCCGGAGGCCGCGGTGATCAAAGCCTTTCTCCTCGCACTGGTTGGCTGCCTTGGTGGCGGCGCTTGCCTTGCTGTCTCCCACGGAGGAGCTGGAGCGTCCTATGCCGGCGTTTCCTGTGTCCAAGCACCTTCTCAGGAGATTTGGACGTACGCGATTACCCGTTCCGGCGAATGCTGGAGGTCGACCTATTACGGCGAGGGCGTCTGGACGATGGTCTCGTTGGTGGGGCCGCCCGCCACTGGTCAGTTCTGCTCGATTAGTGCCGTTGCGGCACCCGACAGCCGAATCTGGGTCTACGCCATCACTGACACTGGAGAATGTTGGCGCTCCACTTCATGGGGCGAAAGTGAATGGTCGCTCGTCGCGACTGTGCATCCGATCGGCACAGGACTGTTCACATCGATTTCCGTCCGGATTGGACCGAGCAACGTCATCTGGGCGTACGCGGTGACCGACAGTGGAGAATGCTGGCGGTCCACTTCTTGGGGGGAGGGCGCCTGGTCGCTGATCAGCACCATCAGCCCGACGTCCGGGCAAGCAACCATCGATCCCTCTCTGCATGGAGCCAAGGTCGAGCCGAATCCAGGTCCGGGCTCCACGCGAGTCAGGTTCACGCTCGAGCGTGGTGGACGAGAGACAGTTCTGGTCTTTGACTCCGGCGGCCGCAGAGTCCGAACGCTGTTCGACGGGCTACTCAGTGCCGGACCGTTCTCGTTACTCTGGGATGGCAAGGACGACAAGGGGGCAGACGTGGCAAGCGGAGTCTATTTTGCGCGCTTCGGTGGCACTGGACGAGCGGCTTCAGCGCGCATCATTCTCGCCCGGTGACCTAGTCTCGCAGTCACGCGCGGCTGTGGCCCGCGGCCTCGGAGCCCGAGCCACTTCGGGCAGCGAGTCACCGCGGTGCCACTCCGACCGGCTTCTCCTGTCTGAGCAACGCGAGCTGCATCTGCTCTCCTACCGCGCGACATATGCGGGTATCCACCTCGGTGATTCCGTGCATTGTCATCCTACCCCTGTGCTTCGGTGGCGATCGATCCCTCGGGCTGGACGCTGATCGAAGCTCGTTACGTCCCGTGGAACTGAGCGTGTTCCTGTTATCCCGCATCTCCCCTCGAAACCAGTTCAGGACCTGCGCTAGAATCTCTTCGGCCTGATCTGAGCCGAGCCGCTCTTCCCCTGTGAATCCAAGTGATGGTTTGAGGAGGCCGACATGCGGTTCCCGGTGCTTATGTCATGCGCGCTTTGCCTCGTCTACGTGTCGCCCTGCGCCGCGAACTCGGTTGCCACACCTTTCCACGTCTCGACTACGGCACGCTCCGAAAGTCCTGCTCGAGGCGATACGACCCGCGCGGGGAAGGCGGCAGAAGGCATCCTGCCTGGCTCAGCAAGAGACGCCTTCCTCGCGGGATTGCAATTCGGCGACGGCTCGGTCGCCGCTTGGGGATGGAATCAGTTCGAACAGTGCCAGGTGCCAGACCCGAACGCCGACTTCGTCGCCGTCGCTGACGGTTACTGGCACAGCATCGGACTGAAGGCTGATGGCTCGGTGGTCGCGTGGGGCGACAATAGCGCGGGCCAATGCGACGTTCCCGAGCCGAACAGCGACTTCGTTGCGATCAGCGGACACGGCTTTCACTCGCTTGGATTAACTAGCACGGGTCAAATCGTTGCATGGGGGTCTGATGAGTACGGGCAGTGCGACGTTCCAGCGCCGAACGCGGACTTCGTCGCCGTCGCGGGTGGTTACAAGCACACTATTGCTCTCAAAACTGACGGCTCCATCGTTGCCTGGGGAAGCGACGCTTGGGGACAATGCGATATCCCTCAGCCGAACACGGGGTTCGTCAAGATCGCGGCCGGTTACTACCACAGCCTTGCGCTCAGAACCGATGGGTCAATCGTTGCGTGGGGAAAGAGCGATGATGGTGAGTGCAACGTGCCGATACCGAACAACTCGTTCGTGGCGAACTCGGCCGGTATCTAACACAGGATTG
>CAZZAH010000487.1:0-3640 GCA_964652115.1 uncultured bacterium
TCACTCCCGAAGCGAAGGACCTGCGCGACCCCTGGCCCTTGGATCGCGCGCCCGATGGCGCGAGGTTAGTGCCCGATCGCGGAAAGGGGAAGCGTGACGATGAAGCGCGTGCCGCGTCCCACCTCGGTGTCGAGCGCCACCTCTCCGCCGTGCAGCTCCGCCGCTTGCCGAACCAACGCGAGGCCCACGCCGGTGCCTCCTCGCTTGGTCGTGAAGTAGAGCTGGAAGACCTGCTCCCGGTTCTCTTCCGGAATGCCTGGCCCTGAGTCCTCGACCTCGATCCGCGCGGAGCCGTGCTCGGATGAACCGCGCAGCCACACCGTTCCGTCGCGCGAGGATCCCGCCTGGATCGCGTTCTTGAGCAGGTTGTCGATCGCCTGAAGGAGCACCTGTCGATCGGCCTCCAAGGTGATCTCGTTCCCGTCTGGGTCGCGCGCCACCTCGAGCGCGAGATCGAGTCCCGCGAGGTCGGCCTCCGCCTGCCGGTTGTGGATCACCTCCTCGAGCAGCTCCTCGAGTCGGATGCGCGTGGGATTCGGACGACGCAGCCGCGCGACGGTGAGGAAGCCGGTGATCGCGCGCTGCACCTGCTGCACCTTCTGCGAGGCGGTGGTGACGTGCGATTGAACCTCGTCCTGCGAGAGCTCGTGCGCGTCGCGCAGCGTCTCGAGCTCGAGCGAGATCGCGGCCAGGGGATTCCCGATCTCGTGCGCGACGCCGGCCGACATCTGCGCAAGGCGCGTGACCACGCGCGAGTGATCGACCAGCGCGTGGAGCTCTTCCTGCTGCCAGGCCCACTTGAGCTCGATCAGCGCGCCGCCGCCCGGCACGCGATGCGCCACCGCCACGCGCGAGCTGCCGTCGAGGGCGGCGACCAGGCTTCGCTCCTTGCCATGCTCGAGCCGCGAAAGCAGATCGTGGAGCGGATGACCGTCGACCAGGATCTCCGTCAGACGCTTGCCGTGCGCGGTTCGCGCATCGAGCCCGAGCAGCCGGCCCGCCGCCTCGTTGATCAACGCGATTCGACCGTCGGGGCCGAGCGCGACGAGCGCATCTCCCAGCAGCTCCGCCGCGGCGCGCGACTCTTTCCGCCCCTCCGCCTGCTCGGCCGGGCCGCGGGGCGCGCCCCGCTCTCGCTGGAATTGCGCCGAGAGGAGGTTCAGGTCGCGCGCGAGGCGGCGAAACTCATCGCTCCCGGTTTCGGGGATGCGCTCCTCGAAGCGGCCTTCGCGCAGCGCCTGCACTCCCGCCTCGATCATCCGGATTCGGCTCTGCACGAAACGCGAGAGCAGATACCCGAGGCCGATCGCGAGCGTGAGCTGGATCGACGCCACCACCAGCCCGCGCCGAAACGCCTCGCTCACGCGAGCACGCAGGAGCGCATCGCCGACGCCGATCCGAATCGAAAGAAACTGCCGCTCGTTCGACTTGAGCACGCGATCGTACGCGTAGGTGAAGGGCGGCCGCCGAAGCGAGAGGAGCACCTTGAGCCCTTCGCCGAAGCTCTTTGGTTGCGGCAGCGCGGGGCTGTAGCCGACCAGCGTCCCCACCTGCGCCGGGTTCGTGTGGACGAGGGCGACGCCGGTCGAATCGCAGATCGCGACCCATGCGATCGAGGGCGCGTGCGAGGCCGCGACCGAGAGCGTCTGCAGCAGCGTCGGGTCGTCGGCGATGCCGGTGAGCGGATCGGCCGGCAGCTCGCGCACGCGGCGTTCGATCCCCTTGAGCAGCGACTGGGTCACGAGCCCGCACTGCGTGGCGGCATCCTCCGCCGCGAGACGCGTGACGCTCGTGAGCTGCAAGAGGCCCGAGAGGGTGACGAGGATCAGCCCAAGCAGGAGAAGGGCGAGAACCTGTCGGCCTCCCCACGAAAGTCGATCGAACCCGAAGGGCTCCCGCTTCAAGGGCCCGGCCTCTGGCCCGGATTCCGGCATTCCGTCCCGATCTTATGAATTACAAGAGCGGCGCGGCGGCTTCATCCGCGTCCGGCCCCGCCCCCGGTCCGCCGGGCATCGCGGGCTCCACCCGGATCGGCACACCGTACTGGCGAAGCTTGGTGTAGAGCGTCTTCGGCGTGATGCCGAGGATCGATGAGGCGCGCGTCTTGTTGCCCCCGCACGCGGTCAGGGTCTCCAGGATCAGGAGCCGCTCCGATTCTTCCAACGGCATTCCGACGCGCACGCGAATCGTCCCGGGCGGATCTCCATGTCGCCGATTCGCGGTCTCCGGATTCTGGCTCGAGTCATAGCGGCCCGCGGCGAAGCTGCGCGATTCCTCGAAACGCGCGGCCTCACGGATCGCGGCGGGCAGATCCTTCCGTTGCACCTCCGCGCCGGTCGAGAGGATGACCGCGCGCTGGATCGAATTCCTGAGCTCGCGCACGTTGCCCGGCCAGTGATAGCGCGAGAGCGCTTCCATCGCGTCTCCGGTGAAGTCGACCACCGGCCGGTTGTTCTCCTGCGCGTAGACGCCGAGGAAGTGATGCGCGAGGGCCGGGATGTCGCCGGCGCGTTCGCGGAGCGGCGGCAGATGAAGCGTGAACACATTGAGCCGGTCGTAGAGATCTTCGCGGAAGCGGCCGCTCGCGAGGAGCGAAGGGACATCGGCATTGGTGGCGGCGACGACGCGAAGCTCGACCGGGATCTCTCTCGCGCCGCCCACGCGCCGCACCTTGTGGTCTTCGAGAACACGGAGGAGCTTGCTCTGAAGCGAGAGCGGCATGTCCCCGATCTCGTCCAGGAAGAGCGTGCCTTCGTGGGAAAGCTCGAGGCATCCCGCGCGCGCGGTGGTCGCGCCGGTGAAGGCTCCCTTTTCGTGGCCGAAGAGCTCGCTCTCGAGCAGGTTCTCCGGGATCGCCGCGCAGTTGATGGCGACGAAGCGAGCGAAGGAGCGGGTGCTCATGTTGTGGATGATGCGGGCGACGACCTCCTTGCCGGTCCCGCGCTCGCCGAGCACCAGGATCGGCGCGCTGGTCGGCGCGATCTGCTCGATCAAGCGGTAGAGCTCGAGCATCGCGGGGGTCCGCCCGATCAGGTCCTGGAAGCGGCCGCTTCGAATCATCTCGCGGCGAAGGAGAGCGACCTCTTGCTGCATCGCGGCGCGTTCGAGCCCCTTCAAGATGACGGTGCGCAGGCGCTCCGGTTCGACCGGCTTGGTGAGGTAGTCGTAGACGCCCATGCGCGTCGCCTCGATCGCGCTGTCGATGGTGCCGTGCGCGGTCAGGACGATCAGGGTCGACTCGACGCCTCGCTCACGAAAATCGGTGATCAGCTCGAGCCCCGTCCGATCGGGGAGCTGAAGGTCCGTAATGATGAGGTCGGGCGGCGTGGCGATCGCTCGCTGGAGCGCTTCGCGGGCGTCGGCCGCCATTTCGACCTCGTGACCCATCCCCGCGATGATTCGGGCGAGCCCGCGGCGGATCGGCTCCTCGTCGTCTACCACCAAGATGCGGTGTGCCTTGGGTGTTTCCATTCCTCCTGCCTTCCCTTCCTCGCGACCGCGGCCGAACGGGGTCCGTCCGGGGGCAGTCCGAGGGCCCTCCTGGCCTCCGAAATGCGTCAGGTGGGCACGGAGCCTTGCGAATCGGGAGAATACCAGCCGCTTGCCGCTGACGAAAAGCGCTGGATCGGCTGGTTTCGGG
>CAZZAH010000488.1:0-3626 GCA_964652115.1 uncultured bacterium
CTGAGGTGCAGCGGCTTCTCTCCTCCAATGTCGCGATCATCGGATGGCTGGAATCCCGTCACAACTCCGACTTATGGTCGGACTATCCATTCTGGGCTTATGTCATCCGTAGTACGGGTGCGATTTCATGGGTCAAGATCGAGGCTCCTCCCGCCACCGTCGAGCTCACGACGGGTCCAATCCTCAGGCGCTACACGGAATCCTTCTACACGGCAGCCGAGTGGCCGCTTCGTGCGCCCAGAAGTCCCGCCTTCGATCGCATTTCTCGAGCGGCGTATGAGGAACGGATTGCGCCTCTCCTGCCGCATCTGGCGGGTGTCGACCGGCTTCTCGTGGTGAACGCGGGCAGCACGGCGGGTGCTCCGCTCGACGCTTTCACGGATTCGACCGGCGCATTTTTCGGAGACCAATTTGTGATCTCGAATATCCCGTCGGCGACCTTTTGGGTTCGAATGCAGGAGAGGCAGCACCGCACTCGAACGATCGAGAAATGGCAGGCTTTGCTCGTGAGCGAAAGCGGATTCGATCAGGGCCGGGAAGCCGTTCCACTCCCCGCCGCGCGCGCGGAGGTCGTGCAAATCGCGGAGCTCTTTTCCTCGCCTTCTCTCGTGACGCGTGACTCCGCCAGGAGAGTCCGCCGTCTTGCGCAGGCCGACTCGCTGGGTCGATTCGACGTCATTCACTTCGCGACCCACCTAGAGCACTCGTCGCGCGGACCGATGCGCTTCGCGTTGGCTCTTTCGACGAGCGAGGTTTCGCCGGCCGGCCCCGCGAGCGGCTCGAGTGTGGACGTCCGGCCGGATGGGCTCCTTCGAGCGGAGGAGATCCTCGCTTCCTGGCATCTCGACGCGGATCTGGTCACACTCAGTTGCTGCCGCGCGGATGTCTCGCACGGGCTGATCACGGATCCGACGACTGGGCTTTCCGACGCGCTCTTCCGCGTGGGGGCTTGCGCCGTGCTGAGTCCGCTTTGCGCGGTGGAGGACACTGCCACCGCGCTCCTCACGCGCAGGTTCTACGAGAACCTCACTGGGGCGTACTCGGAGGTGCGGTGCGGAAGCGTAGGAGCTCCGATGCCGAAGGCGCGGGCGCTTCAAGAAGCGAAACGCTACGTCCGCGAGTATCGCGACGCGGACGGGACTCGAGTCTTCGCGAATCCCGTCTATTGGGCTTCGTTCCAGCTTCTAGGCGTCACCGACGATGTCGGCCCCAGAACGGACGAGTCAAGGGCGCGGGCACCCGGAACGAATACAGCCTCTCCGCCTTGAGCCGGTCATCCGCGTGGAGATCGGTTTGACCTGTGCGCTTTTTGCCCTCCCCGTGTTGTCCCATCGAAGTCACTTCTTTGGAGACAGCTACGAGGAGGCGAGGAGATGGTGCAACGCAGCGTTTGGTTGATCGTGTTCGGACTGCTTGGGACCGCGGCGGGGGCGAGGGCCGATGTGCTCGTCGATCCTCCATTGATCGTGCGAGAGGGCAACGCGAACAACGCCAAGGTCGGCGTTTCGGTCTCGACCGCCGGCGACGTGAACGGCGATGGCTTCAGCGACGTGCTCATCGCCTCGCAGACCTTCACCGGAACCGTCTACTGCTATCACGGATCGGCCAACCCGAGCTTCGGCGCGCCTGCCTGGACCGCGAACGGCGCGGCCCAGAACGACTGGCTCGGCGCGCGGACCGCACCCGCCGGAGACCTCAACTCGGACGGGTATGACGACGTCATCATCGGCGCGCCGATTTACCAGAACGGCCAGTCGAATGAAGGCGGGGTCTTCGTCTACTTGGGTTCTTCGTCCGGTCTCCACGCCACGCCGCAGACCGTGATCGAAGGGAATCTCGCCTCGATCGCGCTCGGGATCTCGCTCGACACCGCGGGCGACGTGAACGGCGATGGCTACGACGACATCGTCGTCGGGGCGACCGGCTTCTCGAATGGCGAGGTGAACGAGGGCAGGGTCGCCATCTACTACGGCTCGGCGAGCGGCGCGACGACCACGCCCGCGTGGACCTTCGAGAGCGACTCGCCCAACTCGTATCTCGGCCAGCGCGTCGCCGGAGTCGGTGACGTCAACGGCGATGGTTACGCAGACGTCGCCGCTTCGGCGCCCTATCTGTCCAACGGGCAGACGCAGGAGGGGAGGCTCTACCTCTTCCTCGGCTCGCCGTCCGGCCCGTTGCCGATACCGTCGTGGACCTACGAGAGCAACAACGCCTTCGACGAGGTCGGCATCGGCTTCGGCTTCGCGGGCGATGTGAACGGCGATGGATACAGCGACATCGTCTCCGACATCGGGCAGTTCAACGTTCCGAACTCGGGCGCGCTGGTGTTCCTGGGAAGCGCCAGCGGTCTCCTCCCGAATCCGTCCCGCAAGTTCGCGCTCAATCACGGCGGCTTCGGTGACGTGGTGTACGCGGCGGGTGACGTGAACGGCGACGGCTGTGCCGACATCATCGCTTCGGAGACGAGCGCTGGGGGTAACAACGGTCAGTTCTGGATTCTCGGCGGAGCGGAGAATAGCGGCAGCACCTTGCCCACCCTCGCCACGCGGACCGGCACATCCAGCTCCGAAGGCCTCGGCTGGGACGCGCGTCCGGCCGGCGATGTGAACGGCGATGGGTTGAGCGACGTGATCGTCAGCTCGCCCTTCTACGACAATGGTCAGACGGACGAAGGCATCGTCCGAATCTACTTGGGCCAAGGTTCGCTGCCGGCCGACACGCCGTACTTCACCCAGGGCGGCACGCAGGTGGTCGAGCTTTACGGCGTGGTGCTCGCGGAAGGCGATTGGAACGGCGACGGCTTCACCGACCTCGCGATCGGCCGGCCGCTCTGGGATTTCCTGAGCACGGACCAGGGAATCGTCGGCGTGTACTACGGCGGTGAATCGGGCTACTCCATCAACGCCTATTGGTCCGCCGGAAGCTCCGGCACCTCGAGCCGGTTCGGCACATCGGTCGGGAACGCGGGCGACGTCGACAACGATGGCGACGACGACCTCATCGTGGGCGAACCGGGTTGGGGACCGAGCAGCCCAACCGACATCGGGCGCGTGCACCTCTTCCTTGGCTCGCCGCAAGGCCTCGCCACCACACCCGCGCAGATCCTCACGGGCGAGGTCGCGGGCGGCACCTACGGCAACTGCGTCGACGGCGCGGGCGACGTCAACGGTGACGGCTTCGCGGATGTTCTGGTCGGTGCGCCGAGCTACGACTCAGGCTCGATCCACGGTGGGAAGGCGTATCTCTACGCCGGCTCTCCAAGCGGGCTCTCAGCGACGCCGGTCCTGACGTGGGCGAACCCCACGCTGAGCGACCAGCTCGGCACGCAGACCCGCGGCCTCGGCGACCTCGACGGGGATGGTTACGCCGACTACGCGGTGAGCGCGCCGCGCCAGGAAATCGGCCCGCACGACGAAGGGGTGATCAACGTCTACTTCGGCGGCCCGACATGGGCGAGCGCGACCTATCAGATCCGAAGCAATCAAGCCGATGCGCAATTTGGTCGCGAAGTCGAACCGGCCGGCGACATCAACGGCGATGGTCTGAGCGACTTCGTCTTCGGATGTTCACTGTGGGATCAGGCTGGGATGAACGCGCGTGGCGCGGCATTCATCTACTACGGCGCT
>CAZZAH010000489.1:0-3614 GCA_964652115.1 uncultured bacterium
GCTTCGCTGAGGGACCGGTCGGCGCTGCTGGGCGGACCTCCGTTCGACCGACGGCCGAAGATTGCGTCGCGCGAGAGGCCGTTCATGGTGAGCGCCGTTCGGTTGATGCGAAGCACCTCGCCCGTCTGCGCGGAGGTGACGCTCAGGCCGACCGGCAGCGCCTCGATCACCGAGTCGAGGAAGCTCCAGGCCTCCTCCAGCTCGCGCGCGCGCTTTGCCATCTCCGCCTCGGCCTTCTTCTGGTCGCGAATGTCGCGTACCACCGTCGCCTGGCAGATCGGCTGACCGGTTTCGGGGCTTCGAATGAGGAAGATCGACTGCTGGACCGGGATGCGCTCCCCGGTCTGCAGATGAACCAATGCGGTCTCGCCCTGCCAGAAGCCGTCGCGCTCGATCGCGGGTCCGACGTCGCGGGCGAGTCGTTCGCGCTCTTCGGGCGGATACATGTCGAGGATGAGCGTGCCCGCTTCGGGGAGCTCGTTCGGGATGCCAAGCAGTCGCCGCCCGGCAGGATTGGCGTAGAACGGTCGCCCATCGAGCGTCGACAGGCCCATGAAGTCGAGGCTGTTCTCGGCCAAACCGACGAGCTTCCGCCTCTCCTCCTCGATCCGCCGACGCTCGCTGATGTCGCGAAGAATGCCGGTGAACTGGCGTTGACCGTTGAAGTGAATCTCGCCGACCGAGAGGTCGAGCGGCACCAGGCTCCCATCGCGGCGGCGTCCGTTCGCCTCGCGTCCGAAGCCGATGATCCTGGGTGTGCCGCTCGCGACGTAGTGCCCAAGGTATCCCGGATGCGCCTCGCCGTCCGACCGATCCATCAGAATGCTGATGTTCTGACCGAGCACCTCATCGGCGCGATAGTCGAAGATGCGCTCCGCCGCCGGATTGAATCCGAGCACCACACCCAGCTCGTCGATGGTGATGATCGCGTCGGCCGCGGTCTCCAGGATCGCGCGGGTGCGCGCTTCGCTCTCGCGCAGTCGATCCTCGGCCAGCCGTCGCTCGGTGACGTCGGAGCTGATGCCGACGATGCGCGCCAAGCGTCCGGATTCATCGCGCACCGGGAAGGCGCGTTCATGGATCCATCGCTCCTCGCCGCCGCGGTCGATTCGATACTCGTGCTCGATCGGAGACTCGAGGCTCCCGCGCCAAATCTCCTCGACCTTCGACCGGTCGGCCGGATGGACCACCGAGAAGAAGTTGTCGAAGGAGGCGTAGAGGCTGCCGCGATCTCGACCCCAGATCTGCTCGGCCGCGGGACTCGCGTAAACGATCACGCGCGGCGGGCCGACGTCGACGATCCAGAAGGCATCGCGCAGGTTCTCCGCCAGCTGCTGGAAGCGCGCCTCGTTCGACTTCGCCCAGGCTCGCGTGTGGTCGAGCGAGTCGATCATGCCGTTCAGCGTGCGCGACATCTCGCCCAGCTCGTCCTCGCTCAGGATCGGCGCGTAGGCGCTGGCATCGCCGCGCGCTCGACGCCTCACCGCCTCGGTCACGGCGCGCAGCGGCTGCAGCACCTGATGGCTGAGGAGCCGCCAGACGAGCAGCGTGGTCAAGAGAATCAAGGCCGCCAGGGTCAGCCCCAGCTTCAAGGTGGCATTAGCGACGATCCTCTGCCCCGCGCGGCGATCGAGGTGCACCATGACCGCACCGCGGGTCATGTCCTTGTCGCCGAAGTTCGCGCGGTTGAGGTTCAGGCGCCGCACGTAGCAGAAGTGATCTCCCTCGAGCTCGCGATGCCCGATGGCGTCGCGCGAGCTCATGGCGCGGATCAGCCCTCCGGCTTCGAGCGAGAGCGGCAGCTCGCCCGGTGTTAGCCCTAAGTACTGAAGCTCGGTCGAGGCAACGACCGTCGGCGGATCTCCCGCCGCGACCACGATGAGCTCGACCCCTTCCTCGGCGCGAAGCACGCTGACGAAGTGCTGAAGGTCGCGAATGTTCGGATGGGTCTCCGCCGCATAGATCAGCGCGTCGACGAAGAGGGTGGCGCGGCGATCCTCCTCCGCCAGCATGCGCGCCGCGAGCTCGCGATAGGTAAGCATGAGCGTACCGACCGCGAGCCCACAGGTCAGGAGCAGAAGCGGGAGCAGGAGCTTCCGCCGGAGCGAGAGGAATCGCGAATTCACGGCCGCGTCCATGCTCGAAGTCAGAACCCGGCTCGCGGAGGTCGTGCGGAGAGGATGCAATCCTCGAGGTCGATCGAACGGTCGACCTGCCCGGTCGAGCGCAGCGACTGATGGATCGCCGGAATGACCGAGCGGAGCGCCCCCTTCGGCCCGAAGAAGCTCGACTGCTCCTCGGCGGTCACGAGCCTGATGCCGGAGTCGAGGGCGCTGACGTACTCGTCGGGCGAGATCCCCTCTCGTTGGGCGAAGAGGGCCGCCGCCTCCTCGGGGTGCGCGGCGGCATACTCCTGCGCGCGGGAGTAGGCGCGGCAAACGGCCGCCAGGTCCTTCGATCTCGTGGTCGCGACCGCGCGATCGACCATCAGCACATCGACCACCTCGCGCGGGATCTCCGCCGTGCTGAAGATGGGGTGATACCCGTGCTTCTCGACCAGGCTCGGCTGGATCGACGGATACCCGACGACCGCGTCGATCTGGCCGTTCACGATCGCCTCCTCGAAGGCCGCGGGCTCCATCGGCACAAGCGTCAGATCATCGAGGCTCAAGTTGGCGCACTGCATCATGCGCGTCGCGAGGTAGACATCGAGGCACCCGAGCACCAGCCCGAGTCGCTTGCCCTCGAGCTCGGCCGGCGAGTGGATGTCGGATGCGGCGAGGATGTTGTCCGCGCCGTTCGAGAAGTCGGTCACGAGGAAGACCTGCGGAAACCGATCGGAGTGCTCGCGCACCAGCAAGAGCTCGATCAGCGTGCCGGCCATGACATCGAGCTGCGCGCGTTCAAAGGCGCGGCGCGAGTCGGCGAGGGTGGGGCACTGGATCAGCTTGACCTCGACCCCCTCCTGCTCGAAGAAGCCCTCCTGCTGAGCGAGGAAGAGGTACTCGTAGCCGGGCCAGGTGTCGAGGCCGATGCGAAGCGGCTCGCGATGACCGCAGCTCGTGCACAGAAGGAGGACGAGCATGCAAGGCCAACTACGAAGCACGCGTCCGCGAATTCCAAACGCGCGCGCGAAAATTCGTGACATGCGCCACCCTCCCCCGGATCCACGAAGGTCCGCCGGTCCACCGCAACCATCTGTGGAATCGGCTGAGGGCGGTCGTTTGTTTACCGCGCCGGCCCGAGGCGGCGATTTGAACCGGGAGGGACTACGAGTCGGACGGGATCTGTCCGGACACGACCGGCAGATGCCAGACGGCGTAGCCGTCGGGATCCTCGATCGCCTCGATCATCTGCTCGAAGGAGGCAAGGACCTCCCCGAGCGAGAGGGTGGTGTGGGCCGCGATCGATTCCGCGTAGCCGTCACGCCAGGCGCGCCAGATGCGGGCAAAGATTTCCCGGGGGACGCGGACGGTATCGACGGTGATGTAGTCGACGCGCACGCCGGTCAAGCCGAGGCGCCGCAGATCGCCGAAGATCTTGCGCCCGCTGCGAAGATCCGAGCCGGTCGCGGCCGCGTACTGGATCGGTCCGCGATGCCAGAAGAGGTCCGT
>CAZZAH010000490.1:0-3599 GCA_964652115.1 uncultured bacterium
GCGCTTCGACTCCTTACGCGCGACGTTGTACAGCCAGAGCTCCTGGTTCTTATCGTGATACGCGAGCCACGCGCCGTCGGGTGAAGGGACCACCTCGAAGCGAAGGACCGATCCTCCCGAAGTAAGCTGCGCGGGTTGGCCGACCCCATCCGCCGGCAGGGTCCACAATTCGACCTCGCCGCTCTGGTCGGAGAGGACGGCGAGCTCCTTGCCGTCGGGGAGGAAGCACGCCTCGCGGAAACGCACGCCCGGTCGGCGCGTCACGGAAATGAACCGTCCCTCCTTGGCCGGCGCGACGAAGACCTGGCCGCGCGCGGTCAGGACGACGCGACCGCCGTCCGGCGAAAGGTGCACCTCCGACAGCGCGTCGAGCGGCTTCTCGAGCCAGTGCTCACGCCGCTGATCGAGATCGGTCGAGAGGGTGATCGGAACGCGGTGCGTCTCGTCGCTCTTGAGGTCCAAGAGCCAGAGGTCCGCCCCGAGCTGATAGACGATGCGTCCATTCGAAAGCGATGGGTTCTTGGCATCCCAACCGTTGTGCTTCGTGTGTTGGCGGAGGTCTCCGCCGTTTCGGTCCATCGACCAGATGTTCAACCAACCGTCGCGATCCGACGCGAAGTAGAGGCGCTCGCCGTCGATCATCGGCCAGCGGCTCGTGCCGTCGAAGCTCTGGGTCAGGTTCACCGCTTCGGTCGCCTTCGGGTCGAAGCGCCAGATCTTCTGTGCGTTCCCGCCGAGGTAGCGCTTGGTATAGCTCCCCATCCACGGCCAACGGGTGAAGAAGAGCGCGCCATCCGGTCCATAGGTCCCTTCGGCCGCTTCGCTCAAAGGCACCATCGTGCGCGCCCCGGTCACCGGATCGAGAAGACCGAGCTGCTGCGCGGGCAAGGTGGAATAGCGTGTCGTCGCGTAGAGGATCTTCCCCTCACGCGACCAACCGGCGACGTAGGCGCGCCCGCCTTCGTAGGTCAATCGCCGCGGAAGTCCGCCCGCGAGCGGCATCACGAAAACCTCGGTCGGCCCTTCATACTCGGCGCTGAACGCGAGCCACGCGCCGTCGGGCGAGATCGCGCTTCGTGTTTCGCGTCCCGGATGCGAGGTCACGCGCGCGGCCTGACCTCCCTCGACGCCGACGCGCCAGAGGTCGCCTTCCGCGGTAAAGACGATCGTGTCGCCGTGAATCGCGGGATAGCGGTAGTAGCCGGTCACAGGCTCGGCGGCGTCGCTCACTCCGGCACAGAGGCAGGCCAAGGCCAGGCACCATTCAAATCGCATGGGCTCTCCTCGAGGAAGATGGCTGCGCGCGGCGGGATGACCGCGCGGGAGTCTACCGGCCGCTCGACGCTTCGGCAATGCCCGCGAGCAGTGGCGCCGCGATGCGCGCGGCTCTAGAATCGACGCGGCTCGCATCATTCCGGAGGCGCCGCGTGCATCGCTTCTTCGCCGAATTCCAGCAGTGGGAGCTCGCCCTCGAGGCGGGCGGTGCGGCGCTCTTCGCCGTCGACCTCGAACTAGGCGAGGTGCGCCTCTCCCCTCAATGGTGGCGGCTCCGCGGATTCGAGCAGCCGGGCGACTTCTCGCGCTCGCTCGAACGGTGGATGGCCGAGATCCATCCCGAGGATCGCGCCGAGGTCGAACGCGCGCTCCATCTCTGGTCGCGCGGCGACGGTTCGAGCGCATGCGAGCTTCGCGCCTCGCGCGCGGTCGGGGGATTCTCGTGGCTCCGCATGTCCGGTTTGGCCGCAAAGGACCGAGTGAGCCTGATCGCCGGAACGCTGATCGACGTCACCGATCGGAAGCGCGCCGAGGCGATGGCGCGGGGCGGCGGCTCGCTCTACGAGCTCCTGAGCGAGCATGTCGGCGACCTCATCATCTTTCAGGACGCGGCCGGCTACTTCCTCGACCTCAGCCCTTCCTGTCGGCGGATCCTGGGCTACGACCCGAAGGAGCTGATCGGCACCAACTCCTTCGAGCTCCTTCACCCGACCACCGCGGCCCGCATGACGGAACGCCGAGCCCAGCGCGAGACCGAGGCGCCGGCCGCGGGACTCGAGCTCTTGCAGGTGCGCCGAAAGGACGGCTCCTACACCTGGCTCGAGGCGGCCTTCACTTATCTGCGCGGAAGCGACGGGCAGGTGACGCAGCTCCACGCGGTGGCGCGCGACGTTTCGAGCCGACTGCACGCGGAGGAGGCGCTGGCGCAGAGCGAGCGGCTCTTTCGCGCGACCTTCGAACGCGCCGCCATCGGCCTCCTTCACGTCGATCTGAGCGGCCGCTTCGTGCGCGTCAATCCGCGGATCTGCCGGCTTCTCGGTTACGAGGAGCGCGAGCTGATCGGCATGACACTCCTCGACGTCACGCACCCGGAGAGCGTCGTCGAAAGCGTCGAGGCGAAGAATCGGATGGTGCTGGGAGCCGGGTCGCGCTGGGTGCAGGAAAAGAGGTACATCCGAAAAGACGGCACCGACTTCTGGGCAGTGGCAACGGTGTCCTTGGTCCGCAACGACGCGGGCGAACCTGACTTCTTCGTGGTCGCGGTGCAGGACATCACGGAGCGTCGCGAGCTGGAGGAGGATCTCCGCCAAGCGCGCGATCAGCTCGAGCTGCGCGTGCTCGAGCGCACCGAGCAGCTCTCCCGCGCGAACGAGGAGCTGCGCCGCGAGATCGTGGAGCGCGAGCGCGTCGAAGGACGCCTCAAGGAGAGCGAGAAGCTGGCCGCGACCGCCCGCCTGGCCGCGGGCGTGGCGCACGAGATCAACAATCCGCTCGGCAGCATCGCGAGCGCCTTCGCCCTGATCCGCGACGCGGTGCCGGAGAGCCATCCCTATCATCGCTACGTCGGCCGCATCGACGCGGAGATCGAACGCATCGCCGACATCGTGCGGGAGATGTACGGCCTCTACGAGCCGAGCCAGGAGCGATCGATCCGATTCGATCTCGCCGCGAGCGTCGAGGACGCGATGCACCTCCTCGAAACGGCGGCGGCCGCGCGAGGCGTCACGCTCCGGGCGAGCGTTCCTCCCGAAGGACTGGTCGTTCACCTCTCCGAGAATTGGGTGCGGCGCGTCGTGCTGAACCTGCTCGAGAACGCGATCGACGCGTCGCCCGAAGGCGCGGAGGTGTCGCTCCGTGTGGAGGCGAGCCAGGACGACGTGCGCGTGTTGGTGCGCGACCACGGGGCCGGCATCCCGCCTGCTCTTCGCGACCAGGTGTTCGAGCCTTTCTTCACCACGAAAGGGCGTAAGAGCGGCCGCGGGATGGGGCTCGGGCTCTCGATCTCGCGCAGCCTGACCGAGGCGATGGGCGGATCGCTCGAGCTTCGGCCGGCCGAGGGCGGAGGCACGGAGGCGCTGGCGTCGCTGCCGCGGTGGAGCGCCGCGCGAAGCACTCCTCTCCCCTCGAGTGCCGGCGAATAGGACGCGGCTAGTGCGGGAGCTCCCCTTGATCGAGGTGCCGCACGTAATCGGCCAGTCGCGAACGCGTCTCCTGCAGCGAATCGCGCAGCTCCGGCGGCGTGTCGGCCTCGAGCCTCGAAAGCAGCTGCTCGGTCGAGGCCGCCAGCCCTCGCATCTCGTCCTGCCGCGGGCACTGCCTCGCCG
>CAZZAH010000491.1:0-3594 GCA_964652115.1 uncultured bacterium
ACCTGGCGATTCCGAAGGTCACCCGCGAGCGTTTGCTACGCGACATCAAGACGAGGCGCTTCGCATCGCGACTGCCGGAGCCGCAGGATGAGGACCGGGTCTTCCGCTTCGAACAGGTTCGGTTTCTACCCAAGATCGGCGAAGGCGTCGTCGACTACGTATCACTCTCCGACGGTGAGCATCAGCTCGCGCAGATTCTCGGGACGATGTGCATGGCATCGTTCCCCGATGTGCTGTTCCTGCTCGACGAACCGGAGTCGCACTTCAACCCGCAGTGGCGCGTCAAGTTCATCTCCCGGCTGATGGACCTGCCCACGGCAAGCGGCAAGCGCGGCGAAGCGGGCGGCGCCGCCGCACAGCAGGACTGCTTGCTGACGACGCACTCGCCGTTCGTACCCTCGGACATGTCGCGGGAGAACGTGTTCATCTTCAAGAAGAGCGGGTCCACGGTCGAGGTACGGCGGCCCAACATAGAGACCTTCGGCACAACCTTCGACACCATCCTCGAGGAGTGCTTCGACGTTCGACCGCCGATGTCAGAGGTCCCACGGCGCGAGATTGACGAGCTCATGAAGAGCAACGACTGCGACAAGATCAAGGCCGGCATCGCGCGGCTCGGAGACTCGGTCGAGAAGGTGTTCTTGATGGACCGCCTTCGCCAGCTCTCGAAGCAGGAGGGCGCGTAGGCATGCTCTTCGGCTACCCGCTTGCCGCGACGCAAAACAACTGGCTTCACGACTCCGTGCTGGAGGCAGTCAAGAACGTGCATGCGCTGGTGGACGCCAAGAAGCGGAATCCGGCCTGGCCCAAGATCCTGCCCGACGAACACCAGGCGACGCTGAAATCGCGCATCGGGCTGAGAGACCGGCTCAACGCGTACAACATCTCGCTCCGGCAGCTGTCGTCCAAAAGTGAGAGGGACGCCGTTCTCGCCGCCGTCACGGATCAGAATCGTATCTCGGACCTGCTTTCGAACGCCTGCAGCTGCGCGGCGCTCGATGCGCTGCCCACGGCCATTCATGACGCCGTGACCTCGCTCTTTGACTTTGCCTTCGGACTGCTCACCGATCTCAAGGTTCGTGACGAGCACTACAAGGCCATCTACGACGCGGCGATCGAGCATGTCTGCCCGTTCTGCGGCACGGAATACTTCGACGCGCCTGGGGCACCGCGCGAGGCCTTGGACCACTACCTCGCGAAGAGTCGCTACCCGTTTGCCGCCGCCAACCTGAGGAACCTCGTGCCCATGGGGCACAAGTGCAACTCGAACTACAAGCTCGCGGTCGACGTGCTTTACGACGCGGGCGGCATGCGTCGCGTGGCCTTCGACCCGTACAACCACACGAAGATCGGCGTCGTGCTCGACGACAGTGACCCGTTCGATGGCTCGACGCCGAACACGCCCAGGTGGACGATCAAGTTCGCCCCTGACGCACCAGCGGTGCGAACCTGGGACGCGGTGTTCTCCATTCGCGAGCGCTACCAACGAGACCACCTCGATGAAGGCTACTCGGCATGGCTGAGGGAGTTTCGGAACTGGGCGCGAAGTGCCGACCGACGTGGTGATACTGACGCCGGTCTGCTCGAGGCACTCACGAGGTTCGAGCAGTACTGCGCCGACAACGGCATGCGAGACAAGGCGTTCCTCAAGGCAGCGGTCTTTCGGATGCTGCGACAACGTTGCGGACAGGGGCATGACCGCCTGAAGGAGCAGCTTCGCGACCTGATGGCACCGCCCGCCACGACAAGCGCTACGGCTGCTGCTTCTGCGTCGGAGGCAGCAGCATGATTTCGCTCGCGGCCCTCCAGTCGCTCATCGCCCCAGGCGAGTCCGAGACGCTCGAGCTCAAGCGCTCGACCGCCAAGCTGAAGCGCGCCAGCGAGACTCTCTGCGCGTTCTTGAACGGCGAGGGCGGCAAGGTGCTGATCGTCGTCCGCCCCGACGGCAAGCTCGTCGGCCAGGACGTCGCCGACATCACGCTCGGCGACATCGCGGCGATGCTCGGCCGCTTCGAGCCGTCGGCACGCGTCGAGATGAGCCGCGTCCACCTTGGGCACGGCCAGCAGGTGATCGTGCTCGAGGCAGGGCCCTCTCGACAGTTCGCGCCGTTCGTCTTCGAGTCGAAGCCGTGCAAGCGCGTCGGCTCGACCACCACGGTGATGTCGCAGGACGAGTACGTGCGCCTGCTCCTCGATCGGAAGCACAGCCGGCATCGCTGGGAGAACCAGCGCGCCGTGGGCGTGCGTCACGAAGACCTCGACCGCGAGGAGATCATGAGGACGCGCGCCACCGCCATCGAGCAGCGGGGGCTCACGGCCGGCCAAGTGGAAGATCTGTCGGCTGATGGGGCAAAGCAACGGCGCCCAACAACAGGATGCAACCGGCGGCGCGCAGCGCCGCCGCTGATGCCGCGCGTTCGACAGAGCCCGAGGTGCGAAGAAGCCTGATGAAGCCAGTCAATCCTGCCATCACCGGCCCGGCCGAGAATCCTAGTTTTGGCGCGAGGCTCCTGCTCCGATCGCTCCTCAGCCTCGCTCTCGCCATCCCGCTGGCGCTTGGCGGCTGCGCGGCGCGCCCCGCTGCCGAAGCCGTGCCCAATTCGCTCATGATTGACAGCACGGCGCGGGCACTGATGCGGCGCGAACATGTCCAGGGGCTGGCTCTCGCCGTCATCAACAATGGCGAGGTGGTCCACGTGGCCGCCTACGGAATCCGGAACGCCGCCCGCGATCCGCTCACGAGCGAGACCATCATGTATGGTGCGTCGCTGACGAAGACCGCGTTCACCTACTTGGTCATGCAGCTAGTGGATGAAGGGCGGCTGAACCTCGATGCCTCGATCGCGGACCTGCTGCCGCGTCCGCTGCCGATGTACGACGACTATCACGACCTGGAGGGGGATCCTCGCTGGAGGGCCCTGACCATGCGGATCCTGCTTACACATACGTCGGGCTTCGCCAACTTCCGGTGGCTAGAGGAGGACGGCAAGCTTCGCTTCCACCACGATCCCGGCACTCGTTACGGCTACTCCGGCGAGGGCTTCTACATCGCCCAGCTTGTGCTCGAGGAGGCGCTGGGGTGCGAGGCGACGGTCTGACCCGCGCGTCGCGCGCCGAGATGATGCGGCCGCAGGTGCCGATCATGTCGGTTCATCAATTCCCGACGCTTGTCCCTGATACCAACCCCGCCAATGCGAATATCGGCCTGGCGGCGGGCCTGGGTCTGGTCACCTTCCAGGATGCCCGTGGTCCAGTATGGTTCAAGGGTGGCCACAACGAGTGGACCGGCAATATGGTCGTGTGCGTCGAGCGGGAGCAGAACTGCCTGGTGTTGCTCTCTAACGACGTGCGGGCCGAGCGTCTCTACCCCGAACTGGTCCAAGCCGTTCTTGGCGAGACGATGCTGCCCTGGAACTGGGAATACGAATGGTTCGAACCAGCCGCCCGCTGAGATCCAGCGCGCCCACGTCCCGACTAGTAAGCGACGTGCCTTGCTCGCCCGCGGCTTATCGGCAAGACGTTAGGCGGCGGAACTCCGCTCAGAACTATCGGGGACGGAAGGCGCAAGTATGCGGATTCTCGAACATCTGTTTC
>CAZZAH010000492.1:0-1767 GCA_964652115.1 uncultured bacterium
TCTCCAGGCCGACGCGACCTTGAGCGGCGGCGAGCTCTCGATCCAAACCCAGGTCGCGGGGCCGCTCACGCTGAGCTCGCGCGTCGACTACGTGCGCGGTGACAACGACGACACCGACGATCCGCTGCCGCTGATCCCGCCGCTACGGACGGTCTGGGGCGCGCGCTATTCGTTCACCGGCCCGCACCACGCCTTCGTCGGGGCGACGGTCGAGTCGAACGCGAAGCAGACGCGGCGCTCCGAGTTCGACCTCGAGACCAAGGAGTACGCGCTGCTCGGCTTCGACGCCGGGATCGAGCACTCGCTCATCAATCACGACGTGCAGTTCGATCTTCACGTGGAGAACGCGACCAATCGGAAGTATCGGAGCTACCTCAGCCGGTACAAGCAATTCGCGCTCAACCCCGGCATCGACGTCGTGCTCAAGCTCTCGACCGCGCTCTAAGACTCCACTGGACTTGCGAGGCGAACGCGGTCGCTGTTAGCGTTCGCCTCCATGTCTTCCGTCGCGCCGTCGAACGCCGCTTTACCAATCGAAGTCCGCGCGCTGGTCAAGCGCTACGGCGAGCTGACCGCGGTCGACGGCATCGACTTCAAGGTCGGTGCGGGCGAATGCGTCGGACTCCTCGGACCGAACGGCGCGGGCAAGACCACCACGGTGAAGATGCTCACCTGCTTCACGCCGACGACGAGCGGCAGCGTGCGCGTGTTCGGCCTCGACGTCGCGCGATCGCCGCGCGAGGTGAAGGCGCTCCTCGGGATCTGCCCGCAGGAGGACAACCTCGATCCCGACTTCGACGTGCGGAAGAACCTGCTCGTCTACGGCCGCTACTTCGGGATCCCTTCGGCGGTCTTGAAGCGCCGCGCCGATGAGCTGCTCGAGTGGGTGCAGCTGACCGAGAAGGCCTCGACCGATCTGCGCGCGCTGTCTGGAGGGATGAAGCGGCGCCTCGTTCTCGCGCGTGCTCTCCTGAACGAGCCGCGGATGCTCGTGCTCGATGAGCCGACCACCGGCCTCGATCCGCAAGCACGGCACCTGATCTGGCAGCGCGTGCGGCAGCTTCAGGCGCGCGGCGTGACCGTCCTCCTCACCACGCACTACATGGAAGAGGCAACGCAGCTGTGCAATCGCGTGATCCTGATGCACGGCGGGAAGATTCTCCTCGAGGGCCCGCCGAACGATCTGATCGCGTCGGAGGTCGGCCGCGAGGTGGTCGAGCTGTGGAACACGCCGCCCGAGGTGCTCGCGTTCGTCGAATCGGCCGGCTTCCCGCACGAGGTGGTGGAGGAGCGCATCTATCTCTACGATCGCGAGGGCGGCGTCATCCGCGCGGAGATCGAACGGCGCTTCCCCGCGCAGGAGCGCTTGATTCGTCACGCCACGCTCGAGGACGTCTTCCTCCATCGCGCCGGCCGGACGTTGACGGAGTAGCCCTGCTCGAACTTGGGCCAGACAGGGTTACGGCAGTGGAGCTATGTGACCAGGGGGTTGGAGTTGTTTGGCCCTCTCCCAGGCTGCCTGGAGCTCCTGTTGATGGAGGGATGCCCACTCGGTCACCATGCCCAACGCGCGGGGAGGCAGTCTGCCGCCAATGATCGCGAGTGTGTTGATGTTCGTGAGGACCTCTTGCGCGCCGTACTCCGCGTGAAAGTGCGGCGGGTTGTGATCGTCGTAGAAGATCTTGATCACGATGCCGTAGAAGCGGCTGACCTCAGGCATCCCGACCCTCGGGCCCGGTGAACACTTCTTCCTCGTTCTTGCCCGTC
>CAZZAH010000492.1:1867-3591 GCA_964652115.1 uncultured bacterium
TCAGGCATCCCGACCCTCGGGCCCGGTGAACACTTCTTCCTCGTTCTTGCCCGTCAACTGGAGGTAGAGCGCATCAGGGCAGAGGTCGATGTCGCCCGGCCATTCCACGGCCCCGTGGGCACCAAGCACAACCTTGGCGAACCCGTCTTCCTTCTCCCACGCGACGAACACCCCTTTACCTGCCAGGTGAGAGAGATCGACCTCACCCTCGGTCCCGTCCTGGTACTTGAGCCAGATCCGATACCGTCCAATCGGTCGCACTTCTATGGGTCGAACCATGCGTGCCTGCCCTCATTCCGTGTGTTCGCTTGGCGCCTCATGTCTCCGCAACGACGCCAGACGTGGACTCGCGTCGAGTCTAACATCGACGACAGCCGCTGGAAACGCACCATCCCGCGGCCATTCCCTCGATTGCGCACGCACGAGGGGCGGCCTATCATCGTCGCGGTCGCATAGAGTGACCGGCACACCTGCCATCCGATCGACTCGCGCTCTCCCCCCTCCGGCGCGACAGGAGGAAAGATGAAGCTTCCGCACTGCTCACCACGGCCCTTCCTCGCGCTGACGTCGACCCTGCTCACGTTCGCGTGTGCGTCACCGAGCTTCGCCGGCCCGAACGAAGGCGGCACGTTGATCATTCACGCGAACCCGAGCCTCTCCTACTGCGAAGACGTTGCCGCCTACTGCGGTCAAAGCGGGCTGAGCGATTGTTCGCAAGCGATCACCGAGCACGACGGCGACGCTTCGGTGGTCTTCTTCATGCTCGCGGCGTTTCCCAGCGCGGGCTCCCCGCGTCTCGCGGGGGTCACATTCGGGATCTTCTATGACCAGACGCACCTGACCATCTTTTTTTTTTTTTTTTGCGGGTATTTCGAGATCTACACCAGCGGATGGCCTGGCCCGGGTGAGGGCAATGCCGTCACGTGGAACACGGCCCAAACCGATCACCTGGTCGAGGTCTATTGGTTCGCGGCCTACAACGAACCGACTCCGTCACCCGGAATCTTCACCGTCACCGACCATCCAGTGCGCGGCGGAGGCTGCTGCTTCGGGGACGACGCGGTCCCAGCCAACCTCGACCCGATCTGGGCGTACGGCGCGCTCGGCTTCGATCAACCCGGCACTCTGCCTTGCCCGGATGAAGATCTCGTGGGCGCCTGCTGCCTGAACTGCGGTTGCCAGATGCTGAACGAGATCCTCTGCACCTTGCACGGCGGCAACTTCCAGGGCCCGGGGGTCAGCTGCGACCCGAATCCCTGCTGTCCGCCTCCGATCGGCGCTTGCTGCATCGAATGCGAATGCACGTTGCTTACACAAGACGAGTGCGCGGCACAGGGTGGCCAGTACCGCGGCGACCAGACGCTTTGTGTAACCACGATCTGCGGGACGGAGCACGGCGCCTGCTGCTTCGAGGGCTCGTGCTTCAACGTCACGAACTGTCAATGCGAGACCCTCGGCGGGGAGTTCCTCGGGAACAACTCGAACTGTGATCCGTATCCCTGCACGCCTCCGAGTCCGGCCTTGCGCGAGACCTGGGGCCGCGTGAAGAGCCACTACCGATAGACGAGGCGGATCTCCTGACCCGATTCCAGAACATCTCGCCCCGCGCCTGGTACGTCTGGCGCCGCGACCTCGACGTCTTCCTGACGACCTGGAAGACGAACTTCCTGCCGCCGATTCTCGAGCCGGTCTACTACGTGCTCGCGTTCGGCTTCGGCATGGGC
>CAZZAH010000493.1:0-3583 GCA_964652115.1 uncultured bacterium
AGTTGCGCTCGCCCAGGTAACGCGTGCGGAGACCATCCGCGATCGTGTCGGGGGTAGTCGCGAGCTTCACGATCGCGCCCGAACGAAGCGATTGCTGCGCGTCGTTCGCGATCTGGGGCTCGACGCCGAAGACGCGCGCGCGCGAGCCACCTTCACGCGAGAAGAGCTCGGCCGCGAGCGCCGTTCCTCCGAGAAGCCCGCCGCCGCCGACCGGCGCGAGCAGCACATCGAGGTCGCCCACCTCCTCGAGCAGCTCGAGCGCTGCGGTCCCCTGACCCGCGATGATCGCGTCGTGATCGTAGGGCGGGATCACCACCAGCCCACGCTCGCGTGCGACACGGCGGCCGACCTCCTCGCGCTCATCGGGATGGCAGGGCACGATCTCCGCGCCATAGCCGAGCACCGCCTCGCGCTTGAGCGGAAGCGCGTTGTTCGGAAGCGCCACCACCACGTGAATGCCCGCCTCGCGCCCCGCCGCCGCGAGCGCCGCCGCATGATTGCCGGAGGAGTAGGTGATCACTCCGCGCGCGCGCTCCTCCGGCGAGAGCGCCGCGATCGCGTTCGACGCGCCGCGGTACTTGAACGAGCCGGTGCGCTGGAGATGCTCGCCCTTCAGGAAGAGGCTCGCGTGCGTGAGCGCATCCAGGCTGCGCGAGGTGAAGACCGGGGTCCGGTGCACGACGCCGCGCAGGGTGATCGCGGCCGCGCGCACGCTCTCGGGGCCAAGCTCCATCGTCTCCCTCCTTCGTTGCACGCCTCGCGGGCCGATGGCAAGATCCGCGCGGCCATAGTACGCGGGCAAGGTGCCTTCGGCCAGAAGGCCCGCCGAGGAGCAGCAGGGATGAACTTCCGATCGATCGCGCGATTGCGCCGCCGCGCGACCACGAGACGCGTGGGCGGAATGCGGTGACGCCCGGGTCGTACGCCCTCTACTGGGGCGCGAGCTTCCTCATTCTTCTTCTGCCCGGGCTCTTCCTCGTTCACTCGATCGAGATCCTTCGCCGGCGCGTCGGCGCGGGCGAGCGGATCGTGCCCGCGTTTCTGCTCAGCGCCGGCGTGCTCGGATTGGTCTATGCCGCGAGCCTGGCCCTTCACCTCTCGCTCTCGATCGCGCTCGGGCTCGAGCTCGGGCTGACCGCGGCGCTGGGGCTTCTCGCGCTTCTTCGCCTGCGTGCGCCGGCGAGTGAGCCGCTGCCGATGATCCCGACGCCGCCGACCAGCCGCACGATCACGCGCCTGGTGCTGCTCCTCATCGCCGTCGTGACGCTGGTCATGCTCCGCGCCGGCGGGAGCCTCGGGTACGTGCACGACTCGCTCGACTTCGTCGCCTTCGTGCAACGGATGCTCCTGACCCATCGGGTCGATCTCGCGGTCGCGGCCTACCCCGACGCGGGCAACCTCGCGCCCGATCCGCGGCGCGGCGCCTTCCATCTCGCCGCGGCCTTCCTCTGTCAGCTCTCGGGCGTGCATCCGACCGACATGTGGCGCGCGCTTCCGACCGTGCTCGTGCCGCTCGCGCTCTGGATCTTCTACGCGACGACGCGGCGAGTCATGCGCTCGGCGTCGGTGGCGGCCTGGGGCACGCTCGCCTTCGTGCTCGCGACCCTCTTCGATCGTGACCGCTTCCTGCAGAACTTGGGCTACGCGAGCCGCATCGGTTGGGTCTACTCGTGGGTCGGGCTCTGGGCGATCGCGCTCTGGATCGACGCGGGGCGCGCGGACGAAACGCCGCCGCCCGACTGGCGCCCCTTCCGTCCGCCGAAGCGCGATCACGCGCTGCTTCTGCTCGCGATCGCGACGCCGCCGATCTTGGTCGGCGTGCACATCCTCTCGGCGCTGCAGGCGCTGCTTTCGCTCGGTGCGTTGACGTGGACCTGGGCGATTCTCTTGCCGGAGCCCCCGGCGGTGCGTCGCTCGCTGGCGTTGGTGCCGCTCTGGAGCGCCCTCGCGCTCGCGCCCTTGGTGGCGCTTCAGGTGGGCCGAACCTACTCGAGCGCGAACCCGCTCTTCGATCATCCGCAGGGGCTTCTCTACGTCGCGGGATCGTGGGCGGTGCTCGGGCCGTCCGCCTTGGCGCGATGGTTCGGCTGGCCCGGCCTGATCGGCGTGGTGGCGGCGCTTCTCGCGGGGCGTCACGCGCGATGGGATCGCGGCGCGAGCTTTCTCCTCGGCTCGACCCTGGTCACAATCCTGATCGTGCTCAATCCCCTTTGCGTCGCGGTGATCGAGGGAGCGAAGGCGCACTCGGTGCTCTTCCGCGTGCTCTACGTCGCGCCGATCTATCCCGCTCTGGGTTGGGTGCTCAGCTGGATCGTGACGCGCGTGCGTGAGGCGAGCTACCGGCGCGTGATCGCGGCGGGGCTCGCGCTGGTGGTGCTCGCGGCCTATGCGTTACAGATCGATGGCGCGCTCCGCTTCTGGGGCGAGGCCGGTCCGCGGTACCTCGCGTTCCAGGAGAGCGTGCCTCTGCGGAAGGCGCTCGCCTTCCTCGAAGCGCGGGAGTCGACGCCGCTCACCATCGCCTCCGACCCGATCACGAGCTACCAGATCCCGGCCTACTCGCGGCACTACGCGATGTGCCCGTACAACCAGCACTCCTCTCCATCGGACGCCAGCGCGATCGAGCGGACCTACGACGCGCACGCGATCCGAAACGCGCTCGTTTCGCCGAGCGAGACCTGGCGGCGGATCGAAAAGTACGACGTGCGCTACCTCATCCTGAATCAGAGCTACCCGCGCTATCTGCGTTCGTACCTAACGTTCATCTCGCCGTCGACCTTCGCGGCCGAGCGGTGGAAGCTCGATCGTGACCCCGAGCGCTACGCGCGCGTCTATGCCGAGGATGGCGTCAGCGTCTATCGCGTGAACCGCGCGCTCGGGGCGCCCGCGACCACGCGATCGACGACCGACTCACTGATCATCGGGAGCGAGGGCGCGGCCCCGAGCCTCGACACCCTGCGCGTGGTCGATGCGAGCGCGGCCGGCGCGCGCTCGCGCGAGGAGCTTGCGCGCGAGCTCGGAATCGACTTGGCGCCGACGCCGGTGGTCGAGGGTCTCGAGCTGCTCGGCGTGACCTATCCCAACGCGGAGCTCGCGAGCGATGCAGTGCCGCGCTTCCGCCGCGGGAGCACGATCCACCTGCGGAGCTACTGGCGCCAGCTCGCGCCGGTCGGGCTTCCGGTCGAAGCGTTCATCCGCGCCGAGGCAATCAACGGCGACGCCCTGCTCAACCATCCTCTCCTCGGTCGCCTGCGTCGCGCTTGGCTCGAGCGCCGCGATCACGAGGTTCTTCGCTTCGGGCGCAATCACCAGCCGCTCGAAACCTGGTATCCGCCGTACCTCTGGGAGCAAGGCGCGGTCTACCGCGACGACTACTGGCTGCCGATTCCGAAGAACGCGCCGCTCGGCCGCTATCGCTTGAGGCTTCAGCTCGCGGTCACGCCCTATGCGCCGAATATCCGGCTCGGCGACCTCTTCTCGATGCACGACTCCTTCGAGGGCCCCGTGCTCCGCGAGGTCGAGATCGTGGAGTGAGCTAGAAGCTCCCGCGCGAGAAGAGGAGCAGGATCAGGATGCCGAAGGC
>CAZZAH010000494.1:0-3578 GCA_964652115.1 uncultured bacterium
TGGATGTCCTGCATCAGCGCACGGGTCTCGCTCAAGGTCTCGACCAACTGCTGATGGAGCTCGCCATCGTTCAGGATCTTCGCCGCCGTGCCGTCGCCGCTCTCGATCCGCGCAAGCACCACATCGAGCCGCTCGGCGACGCGGCCCACTCGGACCATCGTGGTGTCGAAGCGTGCGACGGAATTGCCGGCATTGTCGACCAGGCGCGTGATCGATTCGCCGCGTCCGGCCAGCACCTTGTTCAACTCGGCCGACGCGGCGTTCAGGTTGCGCAGGGAGGTCGTCATGTCGGCGCGGCTGTCCTTCAAGAGCTGCGCCATCTCGCTCGTCACGGTGTCCATGTTGGTCAAGGTGCGGCGGAGCGCCCCTTCATCCGAGGAGTCCATCGAGTCCAAGATCGACTCGAGCCGGGTCGCGATGCGGCTGAAGGCGGAGAGGGTGCCGCCGAGCTCCGACATGAGCTGCGGGATTCCGGACTGGTACTCGCCGACGAATCCTTCGGTCATCGGTGGGTTGCCGCCTTTGGGCGCCGGATACACCGCCACCATCTTCTGACCCATGATGCCGACGTTTTCGATCACGAACCGCGTGCCCGGATAGAGCTCGATCCCGGTGTCGAGCTCGAGGTCGACCTCCGAGTGGCCCTCCTCGTAGTGGATGTCGGAGACCTGCCCCGAGTTCACCCCTTGCACCTCGACCAGGTCGCCCTTCAAGAGCCCGCTGGTGGTGGGAAAGTCGACGCTCACCACCTTGTTCTTGCGCCCCAGGGTGAAGTCCTTGAACCAGAGCACCCCCGCGATCAATGCCACGAGGGCCAGCAGGAAGACGGCCCCCACCTGGACTTCGCGTCCACGATCGGTCATGCGACCTCCTCTCCTCCGGTCACGAATTGACGAACCAGGGGATCCTTCGATTGCTGTATTTCCTCGACCGTTCCGTCGAAGCGGAGCTTGCCCTCATGCAGAAGGCAGAGGCGATCGCCGACGGTGAAGGCCGACCGCATGTCGTGCGTCACCACGATCGAGGTGACACGAAGGTGCGACTTCAAGGACACGATCAGCTGATTGATCTCGCCGGCGGTGATCGGATCGAGGCCGGTCGTCGGCTCGTCGTAGAGGATGTAGTCGGGGTCCATCGCGATCGCGCGCGCGAGGCCGACGCGCTTCCGCATCCCGCCGGAAAGATCGGCCGGCTTCTTCGCCTCGATCCCGTCGAGCCCGACCAGCTCGAGCTTTGCCCGCACGATCTCGGCGATTTCCGATTCCGACTTGTCGGTGTGCTCGCGCAGACCCAAGCCGACGTTCTCTCCCACCGTCATCGAATCGAAGAGCGCGGCCATCTGAAAGAGCATGCCGAAGCGCCGCCTGAGGGTCGAAAGCTCGCTGTAGTTGAGCTCGCCCACGTTGACTCCATCGACCGAAACGGAACCCTCGTCCGGCTTGAGCAGGCCGATGATCTCCTTCAGGAGGACGCTCTTCCCCGTGCCCGATCGACCGAGGATGACCAGGCACTGTCCGTCGGGAATCGTAAGGTCGATTCCGTCGAGCACGACCAGAGGGCCGAAGCGCTTGTGCAGGTTCTCGATCTCGATCATCGGCCGCCTCGCCCTTACTTCGTCGGGAAGATGAGGCGGAAGATGACCTCCGCCAGAAAGTAGTCCGCCACCAGGATCAGCACGCAGCTCGCGACCACCGCGCTTCGGGTCGACGCGCCGACTCCCTCGGCTCCGCCGGTCGTTCGGAAGCCGTAGAAGCAGCCCGACACCGAGATGACCGCGCCGAAAACGAAGGCCTTGATCAATCCGCCGTAGATGTCGTTCACCTCGAACATGAAGCGCATCCCTCGAATGAAGGTGTTCGAGGTCAGACCGATCCGGGTTACCGCCACGGTCATGCCGCCCACGATCGCGATGCCATCCGCGAAGATCGTGAGCACCGGCAGCATCAACATGGTGGCGAGGATCCGCGGAATGGCGAGGAAGCGGATCGGCCGAATCGCCATCGTCTCCAAGGCGTCGATCTGCTCGGTCACCTTCATGCTTCCGATCTCGGCCGCGATCGAGGAAGCCACACGCGCCCCCACCACCAACGCGGTCAGCACCGGTCCGAGCTCGATCACGACCGACTTCGCCACCACCGTTCCGATGTAGATGAGCGGGATCGCGCCCTGGAACTGGTAGCCGGTCTGGAGCGCGGCCACCGCGCCGACGAAGACCGAGGTCAGCAGCACGAGCGGCATCGAGCCGATGCCGATGTAGCTGCACTGCTCGATGAACAACCGGAAGTAGCGAAGGCCGGGAATCGCCTCGCGAAAGAGGGACAAGAGGAAGAGGGCGTATTGACCGGCCCCGGCCAAGGTCCCTGTGATCAGACGACCTAGCCAGGCGAACGGCTCTGTCCATGGCGAGGTGTTCATTGGCCTTCCGTCTCCCTTTCCGAGCATCCTTGGGAGTAAAGAGGAGACGGTCGCTGAGCGCGAGCCTTTTACTTCTCCTACGACAATGCGCGCGCGGTAGCTTTTGAACTACCGGCGCGCGCATTGGAAAGGGGGCGCCCTCGGATCGACTCGGGGCGGAGTTCAACCCGAGGGCTGCTTCGCCGCACCGTCACCGGAAAATGCCTTTTGCTCGATGACGAAGACTCCGAGGGCGGGGGAGAACGTTTGCCCTCGACGTCGATGCGACGTGCGCTTTGCTAGGACGCCCGCTTCTCCAGCGGGAGTGCCTCGCTCCATTCGCGCACCTGACGCTCCGCTTCGTCGCGGGCGGCGCCATAGCGCGCTTGAATCTTGCCTACCAGGCCTTCGTACTTGCCCTGGATCTCCTCGACGTCGTCGTCGGTGAGCTTGCCCCAGGTCTCGCGAATCTTGCCGCGGACTTGCTTCCAGTTGCCGTTCACTTGGTCCCAGTTCATCGAGAACCTCCCTACTCTCTCCGCCCCGGTCGGGACACACGCGTCAGACGACGCGGCGACCTTGAATGATGCGGATCAGCACCGTGATGAGCGCGAGCAACAGGAGGACATGGATGAAGCCTCCGAGTGTGTAGCTGCTCACCATCCCCACGGCCCACAGGATCAGAAGCACAACGGCGATCGTCCACAACATGAAGACCTCCTTGGTGCGGGCTCCCTCGGCTCGAAGACCGACTCGCTCGCGTTCCTGCCGACGGTTGTGCAAGGCCGGTGCCATCGCGTGCCGGCTTCACCAAACCCGCGCCAGAGTCGCTTTTCATGCGCAGGCGCGCTCGGGATCGCGCAGTGAAGTTGGTAGTTCCTTCAAGCGTCCTTGTAGGAAATACAAGCCGCGGCAACGAGGTGATCGAGCTGTAAGGAAGGGCTGACGCCATTCCACGTGCGAAGCGAGGGAAGCACGTGCTCTGTCGCCGATCGTGAACGTCGAGGCCTCTGGCACAGGGCTTGTTCCTCGCCTCGGCGAACAGGGGTCATGGTTCTTCGCGGGTCGCGCGTTCCGTCCCTGTTTCCACCGACACGAAGGAGGCGGACATGCGGCTCATCGCCATGATTCTGATCGTTGGAGGGGTGCTCGCCCTTCTCTTCGGCGGCTTCAGCTACACCAAG
>CAZZAH010000495.1:0-1438 GCA_964652115.1 uncultured bacterium
TGCGGTGGTCGTGCATGCTGTCGATGTTGATCTCGACCCAGTCGCCCGGGAAGTCGTCGCGCCGGCCGAGGATATTGCCGATGCGGCCCGGCTCCGGGTCGATCGCGTGGTAGGCGATGTAGACGTTGTCGTCGTCGTAGAGGATCTTGAACTGCGTCTGGCCGGTCGGTGCTGCGCCCTCGGTCGGCTCGCGCTGCAGGAAGTCGCTACCCCAATCGACCCGTTGCCAGACCGCGTCGTCGAGCACGCCGTCGATGTGGGGAGGGGAGTCGGTTCGGACGGTGGTGTAGCTCCGCGGCTCGTCCGCGATCGCGAACTCGGCGGCACATGCGGAGGCGCACACCGCCAGCGAGGCGAGCGCGAGGAACTTCCCGGTCGTGGGAATCCAAACGTCGTGCATGGATCGAGCTCTCATGGTTAAGGGGGCCGATCATAACCCGGGCGCGGGTGGGTCAGCATCGTCGATCGTCGGTCGACCGACCGTGCGACTACGGCCCTGGCCGCGCAAGGTTTCCACCGAGGTTCCCCTCCGGCAGATCGGGAACGCGAAATCGGCCCGCGGAAGGTACCGCGAGCCGATCCCTGGTGGTCCCTGAAGACCTATCGATGATTCCCGATCACCTCACGAGCACGAGCTTTCGCGAGGTTACTCCGGAAGCTCCCGAGATCCGCACGAAGTACAGGCCCGCGGGGGCGCGCGCCCCGCTCCGATCCTGACCCATCCAGGCGGTCGAGTGCGTTCCGGCACTCAACTCGCCGGAAGTCAGCTCGGACACCAATCGGCCGGAGACGTCATGCACCGACACCTTGACCCGGCCCGGGGCCACGGTGGCAAAGACGATCGGCGACCCGGGACGGTATGGCGCCGGCATGCTGGTCCACTCAATCGACGGCGGAGCGTTGCCGGACGAGGCTCCGAGCGCGGCGTGCGTCGAGCCGCCTCGAGCGGAATTCAGGAAGTATCGAGCGATGCCGTGGTTGGCGTGCTGCCCGTCGGTCTTCGTGAACTCTCCGCCGATCCAGAGGAATCCCGACTGGGGAAGGAGGACGTGGACCGGTTTGTCCGTTCCTTGATCGTTGGGCTCGAGCATTGCCCAGCCGGTTCCTGACCACTTCGCGATGCGGTTGGTGTCTCGATCGATCCCACCATTCATCGACTTCACGAAGTCGCCCCCGGCGATGAGCGCGCCTCCAAAGGTCGCGAGGCTTCGAACCGTGGCGCCGCATCCAAGGCCATAGGCGCTCCAGCTGCTTCCGCTCCAACGCGCCACGTTCGTCACCGCCGTCGATCCGGAGTGGGTGAACGATCCGCCCACCGCGAGCTCGCTCTCGTTATAGCCCGTGGGTGCGAGCGCCAGCACGGAGCCGTTTACGCCCGCTCCGCATGCCTCCCAGTGCGACCCTGACCAGACCGCGATGTGTGAGACGGCGGTGGTGC
>CAZZAH010000495.1:1448-3571 GCA_964652115.1 uncultured bacterium
CACCCGCATGCATCGCACCGCCGAAATTCCGGAGTGCACGAACCGGGGCGTTGAAGCCCAGGTGCATGTGGTTCGCGGTCAAGGAGTCGCCGACCTGCGTGAGTTTCATGACGCGAGAAGTCGGATAGGTGAAGTCGCCTCCGACCACGTCGTCGCAGATCGCCCGCACCGGCCCGGAGACCGGACCATTTGTCAATGGATCGCTCCACACCGTGCCATCCCAAGCGGCAAAGTTGCGGCCACCTGAGTACCACTCAAGCCTCTCAAACTCCCCACCGACGAGCAACTTGCTCCCAAGGACGCTCATGGCATAGATAGACGGAATCGGTCCATCCAGATTGGTCGGACCACCGGGCAAATTGCACCAAGCGTATCCATCCCATCTGGCGATGCTGGCGATACGACCTCCGGCAATCGAGAAATGACCTCCCACGTACAAGTCACCTGCGAAGTATGCGGCGCAGTATACAGGTCCGGATAGAACGCCATCGAGGGAGGTGATCCCGGTGCCCACCTGTCGCCAGATGGTGGATCCTGCGGAGAGATCGACCGAGATGATTCCGCAGGCTACTCGACCCGAAGCGGTCAGAAAGCTGCCCGCGACAAGCAGCTGATTCCCCTGTTGAAGCAGCGAGTAGACTTCACCGTCTACGCCGCTATCAAACGGAGCCCACTGGCTACCGTTCCAGCGGGCGAGCGAATTGTATCCCTGCTCGCTCGGGTAACCGGCCAAGCTGTTATACCCACCGGCTGCGACCAGGTAGGTGAATCCTTGCACCGTATATGAGCTGATGGCGTAGACCACGCCGCTATCGTAACCAAGCCCGTAGCCAAGTGCCGACCACGAGGTCCCGTTCCAGGCGGCGATGTTCTTGGAGGCAACACCACCCGCGGTCTGGAACTGGCCACCGACGATCAGCGCGCCGTCGTAGACCGCGAGCGCCGAACCACCAAATCCAGCCGGCCCGTCCGGCATGGCTAGCCCGCTTCCGAGAGCTTGCCAGGTGCTTCCATTCCACTTGGCGATCCGGTTGGCGGGGGTGCCACTGATCGTGGTGAAGGAGCCGGTCGCGATCAGGTCAGTGCCGTAGGTTCCCAGCGCGTTCGTGGCGCCGTCGGTCCGAGTCGCGATCGCCGACCAGGAGGAACCGTTCCAGGACGCAACCAGCAGATGGGTAGACGAACCTGTGAAGGTAAAGTCACCGCCCACGATCAGCGCGCCGCCAAAGATGTGGAGCGCGTTGACCGATCCGGTGAGTCCGGCCCCCACATCGACCCAGGTTGCACCGTTCCACTTCCGGATGCCGTAGTCGCCGCCGACGTAAAGGGTCCCGGAGTAGACCAACGCCGTCGCGGAGGTATTGCTCAATCCCGAGGTCATGTCCGACCAGTTCGTCCCGTCCCATGACGCCGCGGCACCCGTCTCCATGTCTCCGACCGCGATGACGTTTCCCTGAAAGGTCGTGAGCGCCATCACCTCCTGATCCACGGTCCGCGCGAGCATACCTGGCTCCTTGAACTCGCTGGCCCAGCCGGTATCGCCCACCGCCGAATCGGGCCACCCAAGGGAGCAAAGAGCGAGCCCCAGAGCGACGGAAGCGCCGAGGCCCCACCTAACGCCGCGGAGAGTCTCCGCGACAGAATGCATAGCTGACATTGAATACTCCTTTTGGCTAACGGGGGGCGCAGCATCGATCGCACGAAGCGTGCCGTACTTCCGGAAGGGGAGGAGAAACTGTCAAGCTGAGCGTTGGTAAGCAGATGCGAAACGGGTGGAGTCCAGAGCAAAGCAAAACAGCCTCGACTGGGCGTTCGAGGCTGTTCGTATTAACAGGCTGCTGTTCAACAGCGCACACTGCTTAGCGCGTCGTTTGTACAACGCCGATTGCGGGATCGCTCGGGGCGCTTACCCGATCGGCTCGAACCGCCCCTGGAAGAACCGCAACGCCGGCGGCTCATAGACGAACCGCAGCCCCTTGATCGAGTGCCGCCGCTGATAGAGCCGCGCGATTCCGTCCGCCACCGCGAGCATGTGCGCGTTGGTGTAGACGCGACGCGGGATGGTCAGCCGCACCAGCTCGAGCTGAGGCCGATAGTTCTTCCCGTGAGGGTCGCGGCCCTTC
>CAZZAH010000496.1:0-2113 GCA_964652115.1 uncultured bacterium
TCGGCGAGATCGCCCACCGTGTGGAGCCCGAGCAGCACGAGCCGCTCCTCCGTCTTCGGACCGACGCCCCAGAGCCGCGAGATCGGCAGCGGCCGCAGAAAGGCCTCGAGTCTTTCCGGCTCGACGATCACGAGTCCATCCGGCTTCTGAAAGTCCGACGCGATCTTCGCCACAAACTTGACCGGCGCCATGCCGACCGACGCGGTCAAACGCGTGACCTCACGAATCCGCGCCTTGATCGCGCGACCGATCTCCTCCGGCGTGCCAAGCGCGAGATTGCTCCCGGTCAAATCGAGGAAGGCCTCGTCGAGCGAGAGCGGCTCGATCGACGGCGAGTAGCTCCGCAGGATCTCCATCACCTGGCGCGAGACATCGCGGTACTTGTCGAAGTTCGCGGGCACCCGCACGAGGGTCGCGCAGAGGCGTTCGGCGCGCGCCATCGGCATGGCGGAGTGGACGCCGAACTTCCGCGCTTCATACGAAGCCGCCGCCACCACGCCGCGCGCGTTGCCCGGACCGCCGACCACCACCGGCTTGCCGATGAGCTTGGGGTTGTCGCGGATCTCGATCGACGCGTAGAACGCGTCCATGTCGACGTGAGCGATCCAGCGGGCGGGCATGCTCAGGCCTTCATCATCAGCACCGCCGCCTGCGCGTGGAGCCGATTCTCCTTCAGTCGAAGGAGCGCCTCGTTCGCCTCGGAGAGCTCGAAGCGTTCGACGTCGGCGCGAAGATGCGCCTCCTCCGCGATCGCCAGCAGCTCGCGAGCGTCCTCTCGTGTGTTGGCGGTGACGCTGACCAGCTGACGTTCCTCGAACAGCTCGCGTTCGTAGTCGAGCGGCGGCACCTGATCTACGTAGATGCCCGCGATCGCGAGGGTGCCGCCCTTCTTGAGCGCGCGGAGGGCCGGCGGAATCACCGAGCCCACCGGCGCGAAGCTGATCGCGGCATCGACCGAGGCGGGCATCTCCTCTGCGTTGGTGCCGGCCCAGGTCGCGCCCAGCGTGCGCGCGCGAGCGCCGCTCCTCTCCGTTCGCGTAATCACAAAGACCTCGCAGCCCCAATGCCGCGCGACCTGGAGCGCGAGATGCGCCGATGCGCCATAGCCGAAGAGCGCCACGCGACCGCCCGGCCTGAGCTTCGATCGCTTGAGCGCGCGATAGCCGATGATCCCCGCGCAGAGGAGCGGCGCCACCTCCGCGTCGGTGCCGAGACCGTCGGGCAGTCGATAGACGAAGTCCGCGGGCGCGCAGAGCTCCTCCGCATAGCCGCCCGGTCGATCGAAGCCGGTGAAGAGCGGCGCGTCGCACAGATTCTCGCGCTCGCTCAGGCAGAACTCGCAGCGGCCGCAGGTCCGTTGCAGCCACGCGACGCCGACGCGCTCTCCCACCGAGAAACCATCCGCGCGAGACTCGCGCACGTGACCGACGACCTGGTGCCCCGGCACGACCGGATAGCGCGGCGGGACAATCTCCCCTTCCACCAGGTGAAGATCGGTGCGACAAACTCCGCAGGCCGCGACCTCGATGCGTAGCTCGCCGTCCAGCGGAACGGGGCGCTCGACATCGACCGGACGAAGCGGCGCGCGCGCGATCGCGGCGGGACTCTCGAGCAGCATCGCACGCATTCGACCTCCGCCTGCTAGGCCTCGCTTGGCAGCGCCGGAAAACGCTGCGTATCATAGGCCACCGGTGCGACCGGGGCGCCATCGGAACCCTCGCGCGCGAGGGAAGCAAGAAAGGACCTAACGGATGCGACCATCCCGGGAAATGGTCCCGATCGTCCTCGCCTTCTGCTGTGCCGCCTCCTCCCTTCTTCCATCACGATCTGAAGCCGCGCCGGGTGATGGGCGTCTGCTTCTTCGCTGGACGGATGGAGACGATCCGAAGGCAATCTACTCCCGCGCCGTCACCAGCGCGGACGCGGAGAACGTCGCGGCCGCCGCCCCGAGCGATCTCGCGCTCGAGCTCGTTCTCGTGACCTCGGCCGCAAGGATCTCACGCCCGCTCGAAGGTCCGCACGAGGAGCGATGGGACGGCATCCCCGCGGGTCAGGCCTGGCTCGAGCTTCGGCAAGTCGGCGGAGAGGCGCTGCGCCGATGGGAGCTCGCGAT
>CAZZAH010000496.1:2213-3565 GCA_964652115.1 uncultured bacterium
CTCTCGGGCATCCATCGCGAGCAGGGGCTCGGCGCGCTCACCATGCTCGGTCCCTTCGAAGGCACGGCCGATGTCGAGCTCGAGACCTCGGCCGACGTGGGACCGCTCGGCATCGCGAGGGAGAAGTTGGAGCACAACCAGCTCGACGCGGTCGAGGCGAGGATCGATCTGCGCTTTCGCCCCGGCGGCGCACCCGAGCTCGGTGCGCCGCTCTCCCGCGGCTTGGCGCGGATCGGTGTCTACGCCTCCGCGCTCGAGCGCGAGTACGCCCTCTCCGAGTTCAGCCTCGCGAGCGCGCACGGACCGCTCGAGAAGCGCGCCGATGTGCTCGCGCGCGCGAGCTACGACTTCGCCGTCGGTCCGCTCGACCTTTCCGCCGGCGGGCAGCTCAGCCGCTCCTTCCTCGAGACGGGCGATGGAGTGGCCTTCGATCTCTTCGAGGACTATCGCGCGATCGACGCGAACACGACGAAGACGAGCGACGGCCTCCGCTGGGTTGGCGACAACCCCGCCACCGGCATCGACGAAGCGCACCTGTGGAACTACTACCTCCGCGACCTCTCGACCGGCACCACGCTCACGCTCGAGGGACGCCTCTCGCCCACACAGGAGAGCGACGGTCCCCATGCGCGCGGAGTCCGGTTCGGCGCGGCGCGGCGGGCGTTGACCTGGCGGGTCTACGACTACCTCGACCCGAAGGACGCCTTCCGCGGCGTGACCGGCGGCGGCTTCGAGTACGCGAGCGTCCTCGGCTACTCGCGTGACGGCGACAAGCAGGAAGAGCCCGACGGCGCTGCCGCGCGGCATCCGGTCTGGACCACCCTCTTCGCGACCGAGCGGATGGAGATGGGATCGGCGACAGTCGAGGCCGGCGCTCGGTATCGCCACTTTCGCGCCGGACAGCGTCCCTTCGCCTCACTCGACTCCCCGACCGGCGCCGACACCCTCTACGACGCGGGCGACCTCGCGGACGCGAAGAGCCAGAGCTCGGTCGATCCCCGCGTCGGCCTGAGCTGGCGGCTGCCGCAAGGCACGCGCCTCTGGGTCGACGGCGGTCTATTCCGGAGTGAGCCGCCGCTCGAGGCGGTCTACTACTCCCCCGCCTTGGTGCAGGCCCTCGATCTCCACGCGCGTGAGGGACAGCTCGCGATCGGGCGCGAGTTCGTGGTCGGCAATCCGCTGCTCGAACCGGAGGAGACGACGCGCTTTCACCTCGGGGTCGCGCACGCGGTGAGCCCGCGGCTCGACCTGTCGCTCTCGGCGTCGATGGATCGGGTGAACGACTCGTGGGTGGCGCGCGCGCATGGAACGGGCCGCGATGATGTTCTCTTCTACGAGAACGGCGGCGAGCG
>CAZZAH010000497.1:0-3555 GCA_964652115.1 uncultured bacterium
GCGAAGCGAGCGTCGAGCTGCGCGGCGGCGGAGCGGCCTCGGGATGGCGCGGGGGTGGAGACCGCATGACTGGATGCTCGATCCTTGCCTCGCTGTCCTTCATGACCACAACCGAGCAGAGCAAACAGAACCGCGATCGGGAACGCCGACCGAGCGATTGGGGGGATGTGCATGGATGCGGGAACCTCTCATCCTTGGACCTGGAGCCTGGCGCTTCAAGCGTAGCCGATCGACCGCGTGTCCCCTCGCTTCTTCCGCTTTGAGGCGGCGAGAAGTTGTTACGCAAGTCGACACGAATCCCGCGCTGCGAACTCTTCGCAAGCAACCTCGAGCCCTTGCCCGCGATACATGGGCATGAGGCGAAGGCCTCTCCAGCAAGAGCAACACGCAAAGGAGGCCCCAGATGGCGATCGACGGTATTCACGCCAAGAGCCACGTCACGAGTCTCGCCCGCGCCACCGCGAGCGAAGGCGCCCAGCAAGTCGCCGGCATCAAGAATCAGGAGGCGCAAACGCGGCCCCGGGATCTGGTCGATCTGACCGCCGCGCCCGCGCGCTCGCAGCTCTTCGACCTGATCGCGGGGAAAGTGCGTGAGTCGGCGGGTCATAGCCCGCGCGGCATCGTCGAGCCGCAGGACATTCCCAGCTCCAGGCAGGCCGAGTCCGACGACAAACTCGGCAACTTCGAGATTCAGGGCATGATGAGCGACCTCAACCAGGCCGGAAGCCTGGCTTCGAGCCTGCTGAAGAAGCAAGATGACACGACCAGTGACATCCTCCGAAAGCTTGGGTGACAGACTCGCCGCGCGAAAGGGAGAGCATGAACGCCACCATCGAGGTCGAGAGCACGCCGCTTGATCGTGTCGTGCTCCGCGCGACCTTTCCGGATTGGACCGTGGCTTCGATCCACGATCATCTGACGAAACCGGAGTTGCTGGTCCGTTGGTGGCCGCAGGCCGCGGAGACCGACGTCCGCGAGGGGGGCGCGTATCACCTCTCCTGGCCGTCGATGGACTGGCATCTTCGCGGCAGCTACTCCGCGTTGGAATCGGGCAAGCGCATCGCCTTCACCTGGCGATGGGACCACGAGCCCGATCTTCCGACCCGCACGGTCGAAATCCGGCTGCACGAGCTCGAGGGTGGAGCCGAGCTCGAGCTCACGCACGGGACCTACGGCGATACCCCGGGAGAGCAAGAGGACCGGCAAAGCCACATCGACGGCTGGACCCACTTCCTCGGTCAGCTGCAGCGGCTCGTGCCCGACACGAAAAGCTAGCGCACGATCAGTAGCCGCTTCGACGCGGTTGCCTTGCCGTTCACCGAGAGCCGCGCGAAGTACGAGCCGGCTCCCATCTGATGCCCCGCCTCATCGCGCGCGTCCCAGCCGACGATGTGCGTGCCGCGCGTCATCTCGCGATCCAGCAGCCGGCGCACCAAGCGCCCCGCCACGTCGAAGACCTCGATGCGCACCTTCGACGGGCTCGATTCGAGCGAGAACTTGATCGAGGTCGCGTCCTGGAACGGGTTGGGGCTCGCGCCGTCGACGCCGGTATGGAACGCGGCGCTCAGGTCATTCTCCTCCGTCCCGGTGAGGTCGCCCGACTCCGGCCACGTGATCTGAAGGAGGAAGGCCACGAGCGCGCTCTTCTGCTGGGTGGAGAGGATCGACGTGACGCCGTGCTGGTCGAATCGATTGAAGGTCGTGAGCACGCTCATGAGCGACGCGTCGGCGGCAGCGCCGGGGAATTGAGCGAGCTGGTGATGCAGGTAGGGGCCGCTGTCCCAGACGTTGATCAGAGAAGGCGTGTCATACCCCGCGGCGCCGTCGGTATCGGTCGGGTCGGCCGTTCCGACGATGTGCTTCACGAACGGATTGTCGACGAGATTCGAGTCGGTGTAGTACGGCGGAACGTGACAGCTCGCGCACCCGACCGCGGGATTCTTGAAGATCGCCTCGCCCTGTAGAGCTTCGGCCGTCATCGACCCATCCGCGTTCCGATAGGGCGAACCGCGTCGCGGCACCACCGTCTTCATGTACGCCGCCATGTCATCCATATCCGCGGAGAGGCCCGCATTCGAAGGACCGAGGGGAGGATTCGGAAAGGGGATCAGCCCGAGCCCGCCGGCAAAGTCGATGATGCCGGCGTTGTGGTCCTGCATTTCATCCTTGTCCGCGGTCCAGTCGTGCGCTCCGGTGAACGCGATGCCCCGCATGTCGGGAGTGGCCCGGAGCTGCTTTCCGAACTGCGTGAGGTCCCAAGGCCGCGAATCGTTGCGGTCGAACACGTGGCAGGACGCGCAGGAGCCGCGGCCATCGAGCGAAAGCGGAGGCTTCGAAGAATAGAAGAGCTGCTTGCCGTGCAGCACCGACGCGGTCAACGGCTCCTGGCTCACGGTGGAGAAGCTGCCGATCGCCGTGTCGGTCGATGTGTCGATCACCGTGACGTCTCGCGACAACCAGTTGGCGACGTAGGCGCGCGGGATCAGCGGATGCGTGACTACGCCGATGGGTCCCTTTCCGGCCGGGATCACCGTCAGCTCGGTTGGAGAGAGCGGATTCGAAGCGTCGAGCACGGTCACGTTGTCGCTGTGCAGATTCGCGACGTAGCCGCGGCCGTTCTTGAAGTCGACCGCGATCGGACCTCCCACCGGCGTGCCCGATTCGCTCAGGTAGTAGGTCGATCCCGCGAGGTCGCTGCCGCTCGCGCCGATGCCGACCGGCCGAATCGCGGCGTGGAAGATGTTCGTGGGCGTTAGTGGGTTGTGCGCGATCGCGCCGGCCGCCGTGTTGATCATGTTGTTCGGGATCCAGAGGATCGTGTCGTTCGGCGCGGGCGCGAGCGTGAGGTTCTGCATCGTGCTCGGATAACCGCCGAGGTCGAGAGAGAAGACCTGGCTTAGCACGATGGGCGTGGTGGTCCAATTGACGGCCGAAACCGACGTGAGCCGGCCGACGGTCTCCGGCATCAGGAGGTGGGACACCCAGGCTCGTGTTCCATCCGCCTTCCACGCAATGCCGCGCGGTCGCCGGTACGTGGCCATGGTTTGAGTAACCGCCAGGTTGGCGACGTCGATCGCGTAGATCTTGTCGGCGCCCGACGCGGTGACCAGCGCGATCGTGCCCGCCGGATTGAACGCGACCCCGAAGGTCTCGAAGCCGACCGGGATCGAGGTCAGCACGGTGCGCGACGCCGCGTCGATCACATAGACCTTGTCCTCGCGCAGCGACGTGACCCAGACCTGGCCGTTGGTCGGGTGGACATCGACCGTCCACGGCTCCGCGCCGACCTGCACCTGGGCCAGCATGTGGTTCGCGTTCGGTCCTTGCGTGGCGAAGACGGCGACCGTGCCCTGATCCGGGTTTACCACCCAGCCTTCGCGACCGTCGGGCGAGAGCGCGATGGCGGATGAGTGATGCGTCGAGAAGGCAAAGCTCGCCGAGATGGTGTGGTTCGCGATCACGTTGTTGAAGGTGTAGCTCGTGATCGTGCCGGCGGACGCTCCGTCGACCAGCACGTCGACGACGTGATAGCCGGTGCTCGGGGTGATGGTGAAG
>CAZZAH010000498.1:0-3551 GCA_964652115.1 uncultured bacterium
GGCGCGCAGGCGACGAGCAGGCCTCCGCTGGTCTGCGGATCGGTGATCAACTTCTTCTGCCACTCCTCGATCGAGGCCGAGAGATCGATCTCCGCACCATAGCTTGCCCAGTTCCTTCCGGACGCACCGGTCGCCGTGCCCGCCTTGACGTGCGCGAACGCTTCCTCGAAGAACGGCAGCTTCGCGAACTCGACCTCCGCGCCGACGCGCGAGCCGCGGCAGATCTCGAGCAGATGACCGCCGAGCCCGAAGCCGGTGACGTCGGTGATCGCGTGCACTTGATCGAGCTCGGAGAGTCGCGCGCCCGGCGTGTTGAGCTGCGTGGTCGAGGCGATCATGCGCGCGTATCCGTCGGGCGAGAGCTCGTTCTTCTTGAGCGCCGCCGAGAGGATGCCGACGCCGAGCGTCTTCCCAAGAATGAGGACATCGCCCGCCTTCGCGTCGCTGTTCTTCTTCACGCGCTTGGGGTGAACGAGCCCGATGCCGACCAGGCCGTAGATCGGCTCGACCGAATCGATCGAGTGGCCGCCCGCGATCGGGATGCCGGCCTCGGCGCAGATCGACTCGCCGCCTTCCAAGATGCGGCGAATGACCTCGACCGGGAGCTTGTTCAGCGGCATGCCGACGAGCGCCAATGCGAAGAGTGGACGCCCGCCCATCGCGTAGACGTCGGAGAGCGCGTTGGTCGCCGCGATGCGCCCGAAGTCGTAAGGGTCATCGACGATCGGCATGAAGAAGTCGGTCGTGGCGACGATCGCCTGCTCGTCGTTCAAGCGATAGACCGCGGCGTCGTCGCTCGTCTCCGCGCCGACCAAAAGCTCGACCGGCGCTTTCCGCTGGAACGAGGAGCCGAGGATCTCGGTCAGCACCGCGGGCGAGATCTTGCAGCCGCAACCTCCGCCGTGCGAAAGGTCGGTCAGTCGAAGCGGGGCCTCGTTCGCCATCTTATCTCCTCATCAACAGGTCACCGCGGCCCGCGGGATCGAAGGTGCCGGCCGCTCCTCATCGCATGGTAAGCTCGATCCGGCCGCAGCCCAAGGTCGCGCGCGTCCAGACCCAAACAGGAGGTAACTTTGCAGCGAAGCTTGCCCGCAGGACAGGTTTCGAGCCGACTTGGATCGGCGATAACGATGGGTCTGGCCTTGGTGGCGCTCCTGGCGTTGACCGGCCGGGCGCGCGCGACGGGCGCACGCCAATCGGAAGTGGCCGCGGTCCCGTCCATTTCTCACATCATCGTGGTGGTGATGGAGAACCACTCCTACGACCAGGTGAGGTTCGCGCCGTACACCGCGAGCCTCATCGCCGCCAATAGCTCCTTCGGCTTCTCGTACGCGGTCACGCACCCCTCTCAGCCGAACTACATCGCGATGTGGGCCGGGATCACCCTCGGCGTGTCGAACGACACCTGCCCGGCGCCCGGATCGCCCTACACCGCGGAGAACCTCGGCCATGCGTGCGAAGCCGCGGGGGTCACCTGGCGCGCGTATTCGGAGAACCTCCCCTCGCCCGGCTACGCGGGTTGCACCGCGGGCGGCGGCCTCTACGTTCGGAAGCACGATCCGTGGACCAACTTCTCGAACCTCGATCACTTGAATGAGCGGCCGTTCGGCGACCTTCTCGTCGACATCGCGAACGACAGCTTGCCCCAGCTCTCCTACGTGATCCCGAATCAGTGCAACAACACTCACGATTGCTCGGTGACCGTGGGCGACACCTGGCTCTCGAACTGGCTGCCCACGATGATCGATGCGGTCGGGCCGAACGGCCTCGTGATCCTCACCTGGGATGAGGACGACAGCCACAGCTCGAATCACATCCTCACCGTCTTCGCGGGGCCGCTGGTCCGGCAGGGTTTCGTCTCGCCCCGCACGGTCACGCACTACACGGTCCTGCGGACGATCTGTGACGCGCTAGGCATCGCTCCCTTCGGCGGGGCGGTCGGGCAGACGCCGATCGACGATGTCTGGCTCCTCCCGACCGCGGTCTCGGAACCGACCCCGCGTCTGGTGTTGTCCGACCTTCATCCGAATCCTACGCGCGGCAGCTTCGAGGCTCGGCTCGCCATCCCCGTCGGCGCCGCGGTCGACGCCGCGATGTTCGACGCAAGCGGGCGCCAGCTTCGCTCCTTGGTCGTCGGCGAAAACGGGATGCTCCGCTGGGATGGCCGCGCCGATGACGGCCGCGCGGTCGGCGCCGGCGCGTACTTCCTGCGTGTGCGCCTGGGCGGCGAGAAGGTGACGGAGAAGCTCCTCGTAATTCGGTAGAGGCTACTGCTTCGGGGCCGCAAGGAGCGCATCGAGCTCCTCGCGCGTGATTGAAGCCGGCATCCCGTTCACCGGCCAGGCCTGCATGATCCGCGTCGGATGGACCCCTGCGGCTTCGACCGCCTCGAGCATCCCCGCCGCGCGACGGCTCGCGACCAGCTTGCCGTTCGACATGAAGTAGCCGAGGTCGCCCTCGAAGAGAAGGCCCGACTCCGGCAACGCGAAGACGAGGTACTCGTCGGTGTGGTTCGACTTCGCGCCGATGTCGATCGCCTGGAGCGATTGCGTTCCGTCGGTGAAGGTGCGGCTCCCCTGAATCACCTCGACCTTGAGCTCGCGCATCGGCTCGCCCGGTTTGCGGACCGGACGCGCCCACTGATCAGGCTTGAGCCGGAACGGCCGCTGCGCGATGTCGCGGACGAAGGCCTCGTTCCCCGGCGTCGTCACCACCGTTGCACCGGCCGCCATGAAGGCGCGAAGGCCGCCGGTGTAGTGCGGGTGATAGTGACCGAAGAGCACGTAGCGAATCGGCTTTTGCGGGAGATGCTCCGCCGCCATCGCCACGATCGCTTCGCCTGCCGCGCTCGACAGCGGCGCCTCGATCGCGACGAGATGATCGGCGAACTCGACCAGCATCGTCCTCATCTCGAGGTTCGGAAGCTCGACCAAGTAGACCCCGGGGCTCTGCTCGACCCAGCGTGGCGCGAGTGGTTCGTCCCGCGGATCGGGCGGCGCCATCGCGGCTGAATCGGGCAGGAGCCGCGCGGTCGCGTCGACACCGAGCCGCAATCCGCGAAGCGTGAGCTTCATCACCGACGAATCGTCCCGCCCGTGCCAGCGAAGCGTGAGGCTGTCGGCGACCTGAACGCCCGCCTTCGCGATGATGCGGTCGTAGGTCGCCCAATCGGTGACGTCGCCCAAGCGCGGGTGCGGCCACAGCACCTCGACCGCGCGCACGATCGGATTGGGATCGCCGACCAGGATCACGCCCGGCCTGCCGCCGACCGAAGCGCTCGCGATCTGGCCGAGCTTGGCGCCGCCCATCGGCGGGTTGGTCGACGCGCCGGGCGGATTCAGCACGCCGATCCAGCGGAGGCCGGCCACGTCGGCGCGCGCCTCCTCGAGCAGCGTCCAAGGTGCGCAGGCACCGGCCACGAATCGCGCGGTCGTCGCGCGCTCCGGCGGAAACTCGAGGAAGGGATCGCGCTGATCATCGCGACGGATGACGCGCGCTCCGAGCAGGAAGTCGGTCTCGGTGCTTCCGACCGTGTCGGGGCCGGAGCTCCA
>CAZZAH010000499.1:0-1614 GCA_964652115.1 uncultured bacterium
TGCCGCGATAGGTCTCGCTGAAGGGATCGGGGCTCGAGCCGTCGTTGTCCCAGCCCCAGTTGTATCCGAAGTTCCGGTTGAGGTCGACGCCGAAGGCGCCGCTTCCGTTGTTCTTCCGGTTCTTCCGCCACATGCCGCCGCCGGCCGGATCGGTCTGCTCGTTGTACGCGACGCCGTCGGGGTTGACCACCGGCAGGAACCAGAGCTCGCGGTTGTTCACGATATTCTGCGCTCGCGAATCGGTGCCGTAATTCGAGAGCAGCCAGTTCGCCAATCCGTAGGTGATTTCGAAGGTGACCGCCTCACGCGCGTGAATCAACGAGTTGAAGAAGATTTCGGGCTCGTTCTCGTCGACGTTCGGATTGTCGGAGATCTTGTACACCCACATCGGCCGGCCTTCGAGTGTGTTGCCGATCGACACCTTGGTCGTCATCAAACTGGGATAGGCCGCTTGGAGGTCGTCCATCGCCTGGATCGCCTCGGGGTAGGTGTGATAGAGGCCGAAGTTGCCGCCGCCGGCCAAGCCTTCGTGACTCATGCGCGCGCGATAGAAGCCTTCAAGGTCATCGACGATCACCTCGACCTCGAACCCGGCCGCGCGAAGCCGCTCGGTCACCTCGGGCAAGGCGGGGAACTCGATCACGTCGCCCTTCTGGGTCGAGCCGCAATCGGCCGACTCCGGCGCGTATTCCGGAAGCCGAAGCAGGTCGGCCTTGCTCGCCGGCCGCACCTGAATGAGCTGTGTGGCCTGCGCGGCTCCTGCCGCTCCTAACCAGGCCGTGAACAACGCGCAGGGGACGATGCGCCCCCATCGAGCGAACGAAAGCATGCCAGGCCTCCCAATGCCGGATAAGTACTTGTGTTGCGGCGCCTCAACGAGCGTAGCACAGGGGTCCTCGATCGACGAGTTTGGAAACGGTATCTGGGAAGTGGTCCGGTTTTTCTGACGCACCTGCGGCGGAAATCGGGGCCAGCCCCGGCTAGCGGCCCCGGAGCTCCGCGCGGAGCTGCGCCGACTGGGTGCTCGGTCCGGCCGCGCGATCGAGCCGATCCAGGGTCGCGAGCGACTCGGCGGGCCGACCGAGGAAGCGCCCCAGCACCAGCGCGCGATTCCAGAGGCTCGCACGATCGGCCGGCTCGCGCGCGAGGATCTGATCCAGCTGCGTGAGCGCCTCGGGATAGCGGCCTCCGGCGAGGAGGAGCTTCACCAGGTCCCGCCTGGCGTCGACGAAGCCCGCGTCGATCGCGATCGCGCGCCTGAGGCATTCCTCCTCGGCCGTCGGACCCTGGGTTTCGCCCCGCCAACGCGCGAGGTTCCGCCACGCCGGGGCATAGCTCGGATCGATCGCGGTCGCCGCCTCGAATTCGCGCGCCGCCTCCGCGGATTGGCCAAGCCGAGCGAGCGAGGTGCCGAGCGAGTTGTGCGCGAGCACCGAACGCGGCTCGAGAGCCAGCGCCTCGCGATACCAGGACGCCGCGCGCGCGAAGTCACCGCGATCCCGCGCCGCGCCTCCCAGGATCTGGTACTGGCTCGGGAAGAAGTCCTCCGCTCGCGCGAGCGGCAGCCACGCGAGGACGAAGCCGATTGCCACCACCGTCGCGCCGAGGGCGAAG
>CAZZAH010000499.1:1714-3547 GCA_964652115.1 uncultured bacterium
CACCGCGAGGCCGAGGCAGGCGCCGGCGGAGATTCCGAGCCACGCGCTCGCGCCGGATCGTGCGTTCGCCCCGCGCTCGACCTCTCGCTCGCGCAGGAGAAGGAAGAGCATCGCGTGCACGCCGAGCAGCACCAGCGTGATCTCGAGCAGCTCATGGTCGAGGTAGGCGAGGATCGGCCAGCACGCGAGGGCCAGGCCGGCGATCCAGAAGAGCGCTCGGCCGCCGAGGCGTTCCGCCACGCGCGCGAGCAGGAGGGCGCTTCCCGCTCCGATCGCCGACTGCACGACAAACACGGCCGGGATGTGCGCGCCGAATAGCTTGTACACGAGCGCGAGGAAGTAGGGATAGATCGGCGAGCTGTGAAAGTCGACGCCCGAACCGACGAGATCTCCGCCCAGGATGCGAAGCGCGCGCTGGTGGTAGAGCTCGGGATCGCCATGCAGCAACGCGAAGAAGGGCGAGTGTCGAAACTCCGCGAAGTACGCCAGCCGAAAGAGGAGCGCGACGCCGAAGAGGGCGCCCCCCTCCAACCGCGATCGACGCGCCGCTCCTCCGGCCATGTCCGCTAGTTGCCGCGGATGAACCGCGCCAGCTCGTCGATCACGCGCGCGTCGACGTGACCGGGCTTCTCGTAATCGTGCGGCGAGGCCTTGCCTTCCCCCGCGATCATGAGGTGATTGAGCTCCTGGAAGAGGCGGAAGGTGACCCCCTCCTTGTTTCCGAGCGCGCCCTGCCACAGGTCGAAGTCGGACATCGTGACCTGATAGTCGCGGCCACCCTGCACGAACAGCATCGGGATCTCGAGCTTCTTGGCGGTGCCGAGCGGATCGCGTCGATCGAGGTCACGCGCGTAACGCATCGACATCCCCATCCACATCACCGTGTCGGCAAGCGCGGGGTTCTGATGGGCGTCGGCCAGCTTCGCCTTTTCGACCAGGGCCGCGGCGCGCGTGGAGTCAGGCTCGATCGAGGCCAGATAGCGGAACTGATCGGCGATCAGCTTGAGGATCGGCCGTGCGCTCGCCGCCAACATCACGATGCCGTGGATCTTCGGATTGCGCTGAGCGAGCTCCGGCGCGAGCGTCGCGCCAAGCGAGTGCCCGGCGACGAAGAGGTGCGAGGAATCGATCTCCGGCCGGCGGGCGAGGAGCGCGATCGCGGAGTCGGCGTCGGCCAGCACCTCGTCTTCCACCGTGACCGCGAGCGGATTCATCGACGCTCCCTCGACCAGCGTGCGCTTGTCATAGCGAAGGACCGCGATGCCGCGTGAGCCGAGGCCCAAAGCGAGATCGCGGAGCGCCTTGTTCGGGCCGATCGACTCGTCACGATCCTGCGGGCCTGAGCCCGCGAGCAGCACCACCGCGGGCACGCGCCCGCCATCGACGCGTGGCAGGGTGAGCACGCCCGGCAAACGGCCTCCCACTTGGACCGCCTCCTCGTGAAAGCGGGTGGAGTCGACGTAGGCAGGCGCCGACCAAGATGGCGATGCGCTCGGCAGGAGGTGCATGCCGCCGATCTTGCCTTCGCCGGTCATGACGAATTGCACGATCAGGGCCGCTTGCTCGAACCGGCAAGGGAAGTCGACCTGATCGCCGACGGTGGTCTTCTTCACCTCGGGCTCACCCGCCTGACGAAACGCGCCGACCTGGGCCGAGACCTGGGTCCAGAGCTGGGTCAGCTTCTCGACCGGCAGGGCCTGCTGCATCTCCGGCGTGAAGCGCTCCCAGAGCGCTGCGTGCTGACCTCCGGTGAGCAGGTCCAACGCCTGCCGCGCCGCGACGCCGGAGCTTGGCGCGCCGACGGTGAAGCTGACCTCGGCTCGGCTTTCGCGA
>CAZZAH010000500.1:0-3533 GCA_964652115.1 uncultured bacterium
CCGTATGATTCCGGGGCCGACGTGGATCGCCGTCTTGTACGAGTTCGATGCCGAGAGGCCCTGGAAGTCCAGGACCGTCGAGCCGGCGGTATTGTTCGAGATCTCGTCCACGCCATCGGTCGGCTCGGCGTTGCCGGCGGCCGGATCGATGTTGGTCACCTTGAGGACCGGCGTGACCTCGCCCGGGAAGGCGATCGTCATGTCGCCGTCCTGGGGCGTCCAGGCACCGCCGTCGGCATCGGCGTCGAAGTAGCCGTCGAAGAAGTCGGCGGCGGTCGAGGTCGGGTCGACCGAGTCGTTCATCACGATCCAAAGCTGCGTGTTGAACGAATCCCAGTAGGCGGCGACGAGCCCGGGTCCATCGTTAGCGACGGCCACCCGCTGCTCGGTGTTGTTCTCGGTGTTCGAGTCCTCCCAGCGAACGCGACTCTGAGCCAGGGTGAGGTGGGTGACTCCCGGCAGAATGACGTTCGGGTATGGCTCGCCGTTGTCATAGTCGAAGTTCAACGCAAAAAACGGCTCGTCGGCATTCGAGGCGGGATTGTCGAGGTCGGCGCCGTCGAACTCCACGGTGGAGCCAAAGGCCGAGTCCTCGTCGTCGCCTGAGCCGAAGTCGACGTCAGCGTCGAAATTGACCGTCACCACGTCGTTCACCACGACCGTGTCGCCCTGGTCGTCGTAGTCGACGCGGCAGATCACAGGACCCGACCCGATGGTGATGGTCGTGAGGTCCTTGCTCAGCGAACCGTCAGTTCCGGCAACCGCGCCCAAGAAGGCGAGGCGGATTTGGTCACCGGCCGCAGCGCCGGCCGTCTGATTCAGACGAACGACGTTGGGGTAATTCGGGTCGATCTGGGCGCTTTGGAAGGTGAATCCATACGCGATGAAATCACCGTTCGTGGCGCTGCCGTTCAGGTCGAGGCTACCCCCGCTGATCGGCTCGTTGAACACGAGCAGCACGTCGCTGTTCGCCGTCGCTCCCCCGCCTGCGTAGCGGAGCCCGGACGGTCGAGTCGTCGCGTGCATGATGTAAGGGCCACCCGCATTCGGGAATGCCGAGAAGTTGATCGCCGGGTGAATCGCCGGGGCGACGTCCAACTCTCCGTTCCCGTTTCCCGGGCCGGCCGCAAAGGCCGCTGATGACAAGGCCGCTGGTGACATGCCCAAAATGGGCAGTCCCAGTGCCAGCAGCAGCACCGAGAAGAAGACGAACGCCTGCTTTCCTGTCCTATGCATTCCCTTTTCCTCCTCAGATTCGGGACGCGGCCCACGGAATCGGCTCCACCATCGAGCCCCTCCCGCGTGGTACCGACGAGCTCCGGTATCCACCAGCACCCTCCTTGATCTCATGCCCACCTCAACTTTGTTCGAGAAGCACCTTCATGGCCCTTCTCGAGTCCAGAGACCCCGCCCTCCGACCGCATGCCGTTCGTGGCGCGGGGAAGGAGGATGTCTTTCACAGGAAAACCGGAGCAACAGAGGCTCATCTCAGCCCCTGAGCGCAGGTATCGGAGGCGTGATGCTCCAAATACAAGCACGGTCGCTCCGGACAAATTCGAATCCGGAAAAAGCATCACCACAAGGTCGGAGAATTACGTTTTCGAAGACGCCGCCCAGAACAGCGCGGACCGTCATTGCCGCACCCTCCCTGGTGTTGGCTCCCGAATCCCGCTAATTCCTAAGGGTTCTTCGACGATTCACGCCTCGAATCGTTCAAGGCACTGCCCCATCGAAGGCGTTGTCAGTCCCTTTTTACGAACGCGGCGGAAAATGCCACGCCCCTCAAGAGCCTGTCAACACAAAACCCGGCGGGACCGGGACGTACGCCTGGCCGGTTGCCTTCTGTCGGGAAGGGTGGGAGCCCTGGGGCGAAGACTTTTGACCTCGTTCAAGACTTTCGCCTCGAGCTTGGCCGCCCCGTGCTCGACTACGCTTCCTTACCTGGGCGCTTGCCGGACAGGTTGACTGCGATCCCTCGCTTCCTGTTCTGGCGTCGACCCCCAGACCAATTCTTTCATCGCCCAGCTTCGTCCTGAATCCTGAAGAGGTCACCACACGCTGGGCCATGCCAACTGGGTCATCGGTTTCCTCTCGCCCCTATAAACCAAAAGCGAGAGGGACCCTATCACGCCGCGAAGTCTTGTCAATACAGACTTTTTACCCGCGTCGCGGTCTCAGCCATTCCATGCATCGAAAAGATCGGCCGAGGTTGGCCGACGCTGAACATGTTTCCTCTCACGGGGAGGGCTTTCAGGCTAGGTACGGCCACTGTCGAGCTTCACCAGGAGCGGCTCGCGCGTTGCCGCCAAAGGTGGAATCGCGCCACGACACTCTTGTTAATGACGGGTTATCCCCGGCTTTTCGCGAGGCCCGACCGTATGTTCAGGATGTCGCCGTCTTTGACGACGTAATCCTTCCCCTCGAGCCGGAGGGTCCCCTTTTCACGGGCGGCACTGAGCGAGCCGAGCCGCTTCCAATCGTCGAAGGCGAGGACCTCGGCGCGGACGAATCCCTTTTCCAGATCGGTGTGAATGGCTCCGGCGCATTCCGGGGCGGTCGCTCCTTGGCGCACCGTCCACCCGCGTACCTCGTCGTCCCCCGCCGTAAAAAAACAGTGCAGGCCGGCGAGTCGATAGGCAGCGCGGATCACTTGATTCACCGCGGGCTCCTTCAGCCCGAACGCCTCGGCAAAGGTCGCCTGCTCCTCGGGCGGGAGCTCCTGGATCTGTCGTTCCACCTCGGCGGAGAAGATCAATCGTTCGTCTCCGAGCCATTCGAAGCCGGGCTCGGACGCATGCACCTCCACCTCCTTGAGCCATCCGGGAGCCAGCTCGAGGTGCGATTCATTGACGTTGAACGCGGGGAGAATGCGCGAGCCGCTGAGGAGCCCATATCCACGAAGTCCGTGGAGCTCCTCCTCGCTCATCTCTCGATCGGAGATCGGGCGACCGCTTTCCAAGAGGGATTTCAGCTGTGAAAGCAACTCGGGCTCGCCTGTGAAAGCGGGCTTCTGGCCGATCTTGACCAGCCGCTCCACCTTCTCGAGGCGCTTCTCGACCGTGCCGAGGTCCAAGATGAGGAACTCCTCCCGCACCTCTTGCCACTGCAGGCGAGCGAGCTCGGTCCAGTGAGCCGGATCGTCGTCCCACAGCTCGACCACCAGGAGGAGCAGCTCGGCCTTGGTGACCGCCTCGCGCCGCTCGGGCGAGAGCGCGGGGTAGGTCGGCCCGGACTTTTGCTCCAGGTCTTGGAATTCTAACCGCGCCGGCGTGGTCTTCTTCGGTTTGAAGGCGTCCGAGAGCTCTTGCAGCCGGGCGTCCGGCACCGCGACATGCGCCATGCGAAGCCCAGCGCCGCGAGAGGCGGACGTCGCCTCCCTGCCAGCCAACAGGTCGAACAGGGTCGACTTGCCGGCGCCGGGGCGGCCCGCCAATACGATCCGCATCAGGTCTGTTTCCTTATCGAGGTCTCGGGTGAATCTGTGAGCCGCCCGGGATTCGAACCCGGGACCCTCTGCTTAAAAGGCAGGTGCT
>CAZZAH010000501.1:0-3527 GCA_964652115.1 uncultured bacterium
GGTCGGTCGACACCCAGCGGCTATCGCGTCCAGAGGGCGGAGTGGTGAAGTCCCCGAGATCGAGGTGAAGCACGTTACCCGCGCGCTCGCGCAGCGCCTTCAGATAGCCGGCGCGACGGGCCAGACCGCCGGCATCGCCCGCGTGCCCCTGCTCACTGGTGAACTCCCCTTGCAACGAGCCGAAGGAGAGAAGCACCACCTCGGCGTTCACCGAGCGCTCGAGGCGCGGCGCGCTCGCGCACCCCATGACGCAGACGGCGATCAGAAATGAGCAGCGGCGCATACTCGCGGCAAACGAAGTTGGGAGCTCGACCATGGTTCCTCCATGTGCGGCGGGGCGAGCACGACTGTAGCACCGCGGCCGCAAGACGCTGGACGAAAGCCTCCGCCAATGGCAGGCTTGCCGCCTCTCGGGCCGATTCCGCGCGCGGCCCTCCGATCGACGAACCCTTGAGGTATGGAGCCCATGACCACCACCACCCTTCAGTCGACCGCAGAGCAATTGCTCGATCTCGCGCGGCGCGCCGGCGCCGACGAAGCGCAGGTCAGCGCGGCCCGCAATCGAGAGATCAAGGTCGGCTTCGAGCGGAACGAGCTCAGCCTCTCCTCGAGCGGCGAGGAAACCTCACTTCACCTCAAGGTGCACAACAAGCACCGCCTGGGGTCCGCGTCGACCAACTCGATCGAGGTCGCCGATCTCGAGCGTGCGGTCGCCGCCGCGATGGCGGTGTCGGAACTCTCGCCGCCGGATGAGCACCTGAACATGCCCGAGCCCGCACCGCTCGAAGCGCGGCCGAACACCTGGGACGACGCGATCGAAGCGCTTCGCTCGAGCGACCTGCGTCGGATGGCCGAGGAGCTTCTCGCGGCTCTCCGTAGCGATCCGCGCATCTCGATCGACGGAGGCAACGTCTCGAGCGAGGTCGGCGAAGCGTGGCTCTTGAACAGCCACGGCGTGTCGGTGAACGAACGGTGGACCAAGCTCAACTGGCTCGGCAGCGGACAAGGCATCGACGGCGACGACATCACGAGCTTCGATTACGGCGGCGGGATGAGCTGGCATCTCGGCGGCGCGCGCGAACGCATGATCGCCGATGGAAAGCGCATGGCGGCGCAGCTCGCCTCGACCTTCAACGCCTCCCCGGGAGAGAGCTACAAGGGCGCGGTGCTCATCACACCGAAAGCGATCGAGGAGATGATCCTCGATCCGCTCGAGTTTCACCTCTCGGGCCTCCAGGTGCTCTACGGCAAGTCGACGCTGACCGATGACAAGATCGGGTCGTTGATCGCGAGCCCGCTGCTGACGCTGGTCGATGATCCGGGCGACGCCACGCTTTCCGGCTGCACCGCATGGGACTCAGAAGGAGTGCCGACCTCGCGACGCGCCTTCGTCGAGGCGGGTACGCTCCGGCTTCACATGGAGAACAGCTACTCCGCGCGACGTCGCGGGCGCGCGCGCACCGGGCACTGCGGCTTCGGCCTTCACGGCGCGCGAATCGCGGCCGGTGACGCACCGCTGAGCGATCTCCTCCGGCCTTCGCAGCCACTGCTCGTGGTGCATCGCTTCAGCGGCAACGTCGATGCGACCAGCGGCGACTTCTCGGGCGTGGCCAAGGGAAGCCACCTCTACACCGCGGACGGCGATCGCCGCCCAATCAACGAAACGATGATCTCGGGCAATGTCTTCGAGCTCCTGCGCTCGCTCTTAGCACTCAGCCGCGAAACCGAGGTAGTCGAGAACGGCTACGTCGCGCCGTGGATGCTGGCCGACGGCGTGTCGGTCACGGCGCAGGAGTAGCGGATGCACGTGCTGAAGCGCATCGCCATCCTCTCGACCGGCGGCACGATCGAGAAGACCTACAGCGAGGCCAGCGGCATCCTCGCCAACGACCGAAGCGTGCTCGAGATCATGCTCGGGCAGCTCATCCTGGAAGGGGTGTCGATCGACCGGGTGCCGGTGCTCAACGTCGACTCGCTCGACATGACCGACGAGGATCACGAACGCATCGTGAAGGTCGCGGCCGCCTACGCGGAATCCCACGACGGGCTCGTGATCACGCACGGCACCGATCGCCTGCCCCATACGGGCGATCTTTTGGTCGAGCGGCTCGGCGAGCGGCCGCATGTGCCGATCATCCTGACCGGAGCGATGCGGCCCTATGAGCTCAGGAATACCGACGCGCTCCAGAATCTGGTCGAGTCGCTCCTCGCGGTGCAGTTGGTGGAGCCGGGCGTCTACGTCGCGATGCACAACCGCGTGCTCCGCTTCCCCGGCGTGATCAAGGACTACACGCGGATGACCTTCGAGAAGCGGTGAGCCAAGAGTTCTCGCTTGTGCAATGCCCCTACCGGGCCGAGAATCGATCGCGCCGAGCTGATAGGCATCACAAAGGCGCCCACCCCCCCGGCGCTATAAAGGGAGGACCCCGATGTCTCGTCGATCGCTTCCCTCTTCGGGCCTGGCTTTGATCGGACTGCTGGCCACGACCCCATCGTTCGCCGCCGTGCTCATCGCGCTTCCCGACGGCACCGGGGACTTCCCGACCATTCAGGCCACGATCGACGCGGCGTTAGTCGGTGACCTCGTCCTGCTCGGCAGTGGCACCTTTCGGGGTCCGGGGAACCGCGACATCTCCTTTGGCGGGAAGGCGGTGACGGTGCGCTCTCTGTCGGGCAACCCCAGACAGTGCGCGATCGACTGCCAGTCGAACCAGGTGTCGCGCCATCGGGGTTTTCTTTTCGATCAAGGCGAGGGCCCGAGCTCGGTCCTCGAAGGCGTTCGCATCATCAACGGCCAACCCCCCACGACCGGACTGGATTGGGGTGGTGCCATCGCGGTGGAGTATTCCTCGCCGACGATTCGACACTGCGTGTTTGAAAACAATACCGCCCACTGGGGAGGCGGCATCGCGTTCCTCGAGTCGAATTCTGTGCTGGAAGATCTATTCTTCAAGGACAACCGCACAGCGCTCTACATCAGCACGCAGAGTCATCTCCAGGTATCTCGACTCACTGCGGATGACTGCGGGGTGGCCATTGGCCTGATCAACTCCACCGCGGATTTTCACAATTGCACCGTGATCAACGGCAGCAGGGCTTGGTATCTCGAACACGACGCGTCCGCCCTCATCTCCCATTCAATCGCCGCATTCAACGCACAGAGCCCCGTCTACTGCGAGAATTCCACGGTGACGATCGAATGCTCCGACTTCTTTGGTCACGATGACGGGGATTGGGTCGATTGCGCCGCCGGCCAGGAAGGGATCAACGATAACTTCTCCGCCGACCCGCTCTTCTGCCTACTCCATGACTTCGATGCTGAGGTGGATGAAGGTTCGCCGTGCCTCGCCGCGAACAGTCCTTGCGGCGAGTTGGTCGGCGCGTGGGGCGCGGGTTGCGTGACGACCGCGATGGGGGCCTGCTGCGAGCCGGGAACTGGACAGTGCTTCCTCATCACTCAGAACCTCTGCCAGCACGGGGGGGAGTACCTGGGCGACGGCACCACCTGCGATCCGAATCCCTGCAAC
>CAZZAH010000502.1:0-3525 GCA_964652115.1 uncultured bacterium
CCTCTTCGTGCTCGACGCCGCGATGAACCTCGCGCCGATCGGAGCGCCGGGCGAGCTCCACATCGGCGGCGCCTCGCTCGCTCGCGGCTATGCCGATCGACCCGACCTTACGGCGATGGCCTTCGTCCCCGATCCCTACGGGCCAACGGGCGCGCGCCTCTACCGCACCGGCGATGTCGCGCGCTGGCGTGGAGACGGCACGCTCGAGTTCGTCGGACGCCGCGACGGCCAGGTCAAGGTGCGCGGCTTTCGCGTCGAGCCGGCCGAGGTCGAGGCAGCGTTCGCGGCCGAGCCGAGCGTGCGAAGCGTCGCGGTGGTGACGACCGGGGAGTATGGCCGGAGGGAGCTCGTGGCCTATGTCGTCGCGCGCGAGCTCGCGAGCGGCGCCGCGGTGATGCGAGATGCCGCCGCCCTGCGCGCATCGCTGGCCGCGCGCCTGCCTCGGTTCATGCTTCCGACGCGCATCCACTTCCTCGAGCAACTGCCGCTCACGCCGAGCGGGAAGCTCGATCGACGCGCGCTCGATCGAATGGCGCAGGCACGAACGACGGACTCGCGGTCGAGGAGCTCCTCGAGCACGCCTGTGGTGGACGCGCCGCGGACCGCGAGCGAGGAGTCGGTGGCGCGCCTCTTCCGCGAGCTGCTCGAGCTGGAAGAGGTTGGTCCCGACGACGACTTCTTCGAGCTCGGCGGCCACTCGCTTCACGCCACTCGCCTGATCGCGAGGCTCGCGCGCAATCACGAGGTCGAGCTGCCTCTCCGCGCGCTCTTCGACGCACCGACCGTGCGCGGGCTCGCCGCGCGCATCGATGCGGCTCGTCGCGCGGCGTGGCCCTCGCTTCGTCGTGCGAGCGACGAGGAACGCGAGCCGGCATCGTTCGGCCAGGCGCGACTCTGGTTTCTCGATCGCTTGGAGCCGGAAAGTGCGGCCTACAACATCGCGGGCGCGCTCCGGATCGATGGGCGGCTCGACGCCGAGCTGCTCGAACGCGCACTCGACCTCGTGATCGAACGGCACGAGGCACTCCGCACCCGCTTCGAGGAAGGACCGACCGGGCCACGACAGATCGTGATGCCGGCGACGCGTCACTCGATTCCGATCGACGACCTCTCCGCGCGCCGCGATGCGGACGAAGAAGCCCGCCGCCGCGCGAGCGAGCTCGGCCGCCGAACGTTCGATCTCGCGCGAGGGCCGCTCCTTCGCGCCCGCCTCTATCGGATCACGGCGAGCGAGCACCTTCTCGCCTTCGCGGTGCATCACATCGCGGCCGATGGTTGGTCGATCGGCGTCCTGATCGAGGAGTGGACGAGGGCCTATCGCGCGCTGCTCGGCGAGACGACGCCGGAGCTTCCCGCGCTGACCGCGCAGTATGCCGACTGGGCCGCCTGGCAGCGGAGGTGGCTCGCGGAAGGCGAGCTGGAGCGGCAGCTTCACTACTGGCGGCAAGAGCTCGAGGCGATGCCGCCGCTTCAGCTCCCCACCGATCGTCCCCGGCCCGTGCGTCCCACCTCGGCGGGCGCATCGCTTTCCTTCTCGCTCGACGCGGTCCTGGTCGCGGAGCTGGAGTCGTTGGCGCGAGCCGAAGGGGCGACGCTCCACATGCTTCTTCTCGCCTCCTTCGCCGCGCTGCTCGGGCGGTGGTCCGGTCAGACCGACTTCGGGATCGGAACGCCGATCGCGAACCGCACGCGAATCGAGGCGGAGTCGCTGATCGGCGTCTTCATCAACACGCTCGTCATCCGCGCGCGACTCGACGGCGAAGGCCTGAGCTTCCGCGACCTCCTGAGCCGGGTGAAGGAAGCGTCGCTCGGCGCCTATGCGCATCAGGACGCGCCCTTCGAGGAGGTGGTGGCGGCGCTCGATCCGACGCGGGACCTCGCGCGGACGCCGCTCTTCCAGGCGATGTTCATCCTGCAGAACGCGCCGTCGGCTCGCTTCGATCTCGGCGAGGCGCGGGCCGAACCGGTGCGGCTCGAGGCCTTGACCTCGAACTTCGACCTGACCGTCGCGCTCGAACCGGCGGAGGGCGCGCTCGAGGGCGAGCTCGAGTACAGCACTGAGCTCTTCGATGAGGCGACGATGCGGCGCTTGCTCGCTCACTACGAGCGGCTCCTGCGCGCGCTGCTCCGCGACCCGGCGGCCGCGCTCCCGTCGATGCCGCTGCTCTCGCCGGAGGAGCGCGAGAGGGCGATCCGCGAGTGGAGCGGACAGCGGGAGCTCGCGACCTCGAGCGAATCGATGCCCGAGCGCATCACACGCCTGGCGCGCCTTCACCCCGAGCGGATCGCGGCGATCTCGGACGATCGAGCGCTGACCTATGGAGAGCTCCTCGATCGCGCGGCGCGCTTGGCGACTCGACTCGTCCAGCTCGGCGTCGGGCCGGAGACGCGGGCGGGGCTCCTGCTCGATCGTTCGCCCGAGCTCGTGATCGCGATGCTCGGCATGTGGATGGCGGGCGGCGCCTACGTCCCGCTCGATCCCGATCATCCGCGCGAGCGGAGCGCGTTTGCGCTCGAGGACGCGGAGGCCGCGGTGGTCCTGACCACGCGCGCGCGCATCGACACGTTCGGAGGCGAGACGCCGGCGATCGCGCTCGATGAGGACGCGACCTTCGATGCGGCGCCTTTGCCCGCGCGCGCGATCGCGCCCGAGAGCCTCGCCTACCTCATCTACACCTCGGGCACGACCGGTCGACCCAAGGGGGTGATGATCTCCCACACTGCAATCGCCGCGGCCTACGTCGCATGGGAACGGCTCTATGGCTTGAGCGAGATCTCGCGGCACCTCCAGATGGCCAGCGCCGCGTTCGACGTCTCGACCGGCGACGTGGTCCGCGCGCTCGGCTCGGGCGGCACGCTCGTCTTCTGCTCTCGCGAGCGGCTGCTCGACCCGGCCGCGCTGCTCGCGCTCGCCGCGCGAGAGAGGATCGAATTCGCGGAGTTCGTTCCGGCGGTGCTCCGGAGCGTCGCCGCCGAATCGCGGCGGAGCGGCACCCGCATCGAGAGCGCGCGGGTGATCGCGATCGGCTCGGATGTTTGGACGAGTGCTGAGCTCGACGAATTCCGCGCGGTCTTCGGCCCGCGCACGCGGCTCGCCAACTCCTACGGCGTGACCGAGGCGACGATCGATTCCGCCTGCGCCTTCCTCGAACACGACGCGCCGCGCGGGACGACGCCGCCGATCGGAAGCCCGCTCTCGCACTCAACCGTCTACGTGCTCGATCGCGCGCTCGAGCCGACACCGCCCGGGGTCTTGGGCGAGCTCTATCTCGGCGGGCCGGCAGTCGCGCGCGGCTATCACGGGAGACCGGAGCTAACGGCCGAGCGCTTCATTCCTGATCCTTTCGGGCCGCCCGGCTCGCGGCTCTATCGCACCGGCGATCGCGCGCGCTACCTCGCCAATGGAGAGGTCTCCTTCGCGGGGCGCGGAGATGATCAGGTCAAGATCCGCGGGCAGCGGGTCGAGTTGGCGGAGATCGAGGCCGCGCTCCTCGCGAACGCGGAGATCGCGGCGGCGGTGGTGGT
>CAZZAH010000503.1:0-3508 GCA_964652115.1 uncultured bacterium
CGATACCGCCTGCATGGCCGAGGACATTAGCCGAAGCTATCTCCGGTTGGTGGCTCAAGGATCAAGCGGGGATGAGGCGCTTCGGTACGCTGCCAGCCGGGTGAACTGTAAGGACATCCTCCTCACCTGCGCCGCCAATACCGACTCGGTTTCTTTGTGGAGGCGAGCTTGGGATCTGGAGATCAGGTCTCGCGCCGTAGTCTTGGATGAGCTTTGCGAACGACGCGTCGCGCTCTCCACCGGCTCGGATTCGGTCCTATCGGGGCTGGAGCGGAACTGGAAAGCGGCGTGTGGACGCCTAGCCGGACTCGCATGGCAGGATTCGGACACACTGGCCGGATCGGAGCTGAAGAACCGGATCGCCGCCGCTCGGCAGGAAAGCGAGGTAGCGGAGCGCGAGCTCGCCTTGCACAGCGCGAGGTTCCGATCGCTACGCAACCGCCGCGCCATCGGGTTCGCCGAAGTGGCCGCGAGTCTTCCAGCACGCACCGCGCTAGTCAGTTGGGTTCAGTACGAGCGCCTTCAGCGGCGCCGCTCGACCGGGGAGAGCGGTAGAGCTCCCAGACCCACGAAGATGAATGGAACGGTCTGCTATGCGGCATTCGTGCTGCACGGGGGCGAAGCCACGCCGCGCTTCATCGACCTCGGTCCGGCCTCCCGCATCGATTCGCTGGTGACACGCTGGAGAGCGCAGGCCACAAACTCTCCCTTCCAGAACGAACCCACCGTTGCGGAACAGCTCTATCGCGAGACTGGCCGGGCGCTTCGACGCGCGATCTGGGATGCCGTGATTCCCCCGTTGGAAGGCTTGGAGCGACTCTATCTAGTGCCGGAGGGCGCGCTCTCCTTCGTGAACATCCTCGCCTTGCCGGCGGATCCGAATGGGTACCTGATCGAGTGCTTGCCTTCAGTCCGGCTCCTGACGACGGAGCGCGACCTGATCGCAGACGAGAGCCCGGGGCGCACCGGCCAGGGCATGCTCACGCTGGCCGATCCTGACTATCAACGACTGCCCCCATCGCCTGTCGCCGTCGAGCGCCGACGTGGAATCACCTGTGGCGAGTACCGTTCACACGTGTTCCGTCGAATCAAGAACACACTGACGGAGCAGCAGGAGGTCTCCCGACTTTGGAGCGAGTTCGGCCAGTCCATCCAGGAGAGGGGTGGGCCTGTACCCGACCGGGATCCGCTGGTGTTAACCGGCCTAGACGCGTCGGAGAGTAAGTTCAAGGAGTCGGCATCCGGCCGCCTCGTACTGCATCTCGCGACGCACGGCTTTTTCCTGAACGGCGACTGCGAGGGGCAGAGCGGCGGAATGGACATCGATCTGCGCATCCCGGAGATCGAAGACCTCCTCGCTCGGAATCCTCTCCTGCTTTCGGGCCTGGCCTTGGCCGGTGCGAATCAGCGAACGGTGGCGAGCGGGGCAGAGGACGGAATCCTCACTGCGGAAGAGATCGCCTCCATGGATCTGACAGGGACGGCGCTCGTCGTACTATCCGCGTGTGACTCCGGACTCGGCCGGATCGAGGATGGAGAAGGAGTAGTCGGCCTTCGCCGGGCCTTTCTCATCGCTGGGGTACGCACTCAGGTTATGGCGCTGTGGGAGGTGCGGGACGACACCACGGTGCAGTGGATGCGTACGATGTTCGAACAGTGTTTGGAGCACAGACGCTCGACCGCCGATGCGGTCCGCGAGGCTTCACTCGTCATGCTCAGGGAGCGAAGAAGTGCAGGTCTGGACCCACACCCGTACTACTGGGCACCCTTCGTGGCGATCGGAGACTGACTCCCGCCTGGAAGCGCTCAGCTCGGTGCATTCGTGACCCCAGTTTCACCCGCGCCAGGCCTCAGTTTCCGGTGCCCCCGGAGCCTTGTGCCTCTGGCGAGGCTCCGCTCGAGTTCAAAACGACGAACTCGACCCGTCGGTTCTGAGCACGGGCATCCTCGTCCGATCCGACCTTTCGTGGTTGGCTCTTACCAAAGCCCCTTGCAATCATGCGAGTGCTCGACACGCCATCGAACTTGGTCGTGATATAACGGATCACCGACTCCGCACGTTGCAGGCTAAGCTTCTGGTTGTAAGCATCCGATCCTTGGTCATCACAGTGACCGTTGACCGCAAGCCGCAGATACGATTGTGCCGTTAGTTGCTCACCCACGTCGTCCAACCGCGGGTATGACTCGGGCAACAGCTTCGAGCTATTCTGCTCGAAGAAAATACGCTCAATTGCAGCGTTCCTGATCGGACAACCAGCAAGGTCAACCGGCACTCCCAACGGCGTTCCAGAGCAGACGTCGAGGCTGTCATCGACTCCGTCGTGATCCGCGTCCAGTGGTTCGCCCCAAGCGTTGACCATTCTGCCTCGCTCCGTATAGTGGCGGTCGATCCCGTTTGGAACGCCGTCACCATCGTCATCACGCGACACTCCGAAGTAGTCCACTTCGGCCCCGTATCTCGTGTTCGGCTCCCTATCGATAATATCCGGTACGCCGTCACGATCTGAGTCCGGGAGCTGCTCCCCCTCGTCAATCGCCGGATAAGCTTGGTCGAGTGCTTGCCAGAATAACCCGCTGGATGGCGTGCTTCGAGCGACGGTTTGTTGACTCCACATCACCTGGCCTTCGTCCAGCGAAACCAGAGCGACCTTAAGCGTCGAGGTGCTCGTACTTCGTATGGTCTGCCGAGCGAGGAAATTGAATGATTCCTCTTCCCCGATCTTCGCCCACAGCCGCTGCAGAAGCATAAAGTCCGAACCTGAAATGTCCCTTAACTCCCAAAGCAAAGGGATCAGGGCGCCCTTGTCACGGGTGCTACTGGTGAGCAGAGGAAGCTCATTGATCAGTGCTGCGCTCAGCTCCTCCAGCCGTCGCTGCTGATCTAGGTCGGCGGCGGATGTCCCGACCAGTCGAAACCCAAGTCCGGTGAGCCGAGAAGCGGCGGTGGTCATCAGGACGGAGGCCGCACGGTCGCCGTCATACGCATCGCTTGGAAGCGAGTCCCCAGTCGCTGACTCCTCGTATCGGAGCTGCGGCGGGATCGTGAACACCTGCACCGACTGATGGCCAAGAGCTATCAGGACGTCCCGTTGTAACGGAACGGCGCGCTCGGTATTCACGGGATCGGGGGTAATCGTCGGGGTAACGCTGGGGTACAAACTCGATATCGCGAGTACGGCGATTCCCGCAATGCTCATCCTAGCCCCCCCCACGAAGCCGTGGCTCAACTCCGTCCTCGGTCACCCCTTCGCCACGACTCGCCAACAGCACTGGGGCCGACCGATGCTTCGATCGAGGAGGTTACAATATCAGTTCTCAAGTGGATGAGGCTGCCCTGGCCGGAGCCGACGCAACTGCCGTACGGCTCCGGTGCAGGACAATGGGCTGGAGCTACCCGGCCCCTTTACCGCAGCACTGTGACCGACGTGGTGAAGCGCCTTCCATCCGCCCCGGAGGCACGGACGAAGTACCTTCCCGCCGCCCCCTCCGCCGGAATCTGGATCGTGTT
>CAZZAH010000504.1:0-3496 GCA_964652115.1 uncultured bacterium
TCGACTCCGAGATGGTTCTGATGGGCAACGAGCTCGCGCTCCTGATCCAGGATGAGGACGCGGCATATCCCCTGACCATCGACCCCATCCTGACCTCGCCGGTCTGGACCGCGGAGCCGAACCAGGCCAATGCTCTCTTCGGCTTCTCGGTGGGAACGGCCGGCGACGTGAACGGCGACGGTTACTCCGACGTGATCGTCGGCGCATGGGGCTTCGACAGCGGCGAGACGGACGAAGGCCGCGCCCTCGTCTACCTTGGCTCGCCGAGCGGCCTCAGCGTCAGCCCCAGCTGGACGGCGGAGAGCAACCAGGCCGGTGCTCTCTTCGGCTACGCGGTCGCGACGGCAGGCGATGTCAACGGCGATGGTTTCGACGACGTTCTCGTCGGCGCGTTCCAGCACGACGGCGGACAGACCAACGAAGGTCGCGCCTTTCTCTACCACGGCTCAGCCGGTGGCCTCGGCACGAACCCCAGCTGGACCGCGGAATGCGATCAGGCCAACGCGCAGTTCGGGACCAGCGTCGCGTCCGCCGGCGACGTCCACGCGGACGGCTTCGACGAGGTCATCATCGGCGCGCCCTTCTTCGGCAACGATCAGTCGACCGAAGGGCGGGCGTTTGTCTATGCCGGCTCGGCCGCGGGCCTGAGCTCGACGCCGGTTTGGACGGGCGAAGGAAATCAGAACGGCGCGCAGTTCGGCGTCTCCACCGCGACGGCCGGGGACGTGAACGGCGACGGCTTCGCCGACGTGATCATCGGCGCGTGGGTCTACGCCAATGGCCAAGCGAACGAAGGACGCGCGTTCGTCTTTCACGGCGCCGCCGGTGGATTGAGCACTTCCGCCAACTGGACCGCGGAATCGAACCAGGCCAATTCCTACTTCGGCATCTCGGTCGCGGGCGCCGGCGACGTCAACGGCGATGGCTTCGGCGACGTGGTGATCGGCGCCCAGGGCTACTCCAACGGACAGAGCAGCGAGGGTCGAGCCTACGTCTACCACGGAGCGGCGGGCGGGCTCGCATCGGCCGCGGCATGGACCTCCGAACCCAACCTCGGCGACGCGTCCTTCGGTCACTGCGTGGCGTCGGCGGGCGACGTGAACGGGGACGGATTCGCCGACGTGATCATCGGCGCGATGAACCTCACCAATGGTCACGCCGCCGAAGGCCGTGCCTATCTCTACTCTGGGTCGCGCAATGGTCTCTGGTCATTCACCGACTGGACGGCGGAAGGCAATCAGACCAACGCCAACTTCGCGATCTCGGTCGCGACCGCGGGCGACGTGAACGGAGATGGACACTCGGATCTGCTGGTCGGCGCGTGGACCTACGACAATGGACAATCCGACGAGGGCCGAGCGTTCGTCTACTACGGTGCGGCCGACGGAGTGGCGGGGCTCCTCCAGTGGGCGGTTGAATCCCCGCAGTCATCCTCCAACCACGGTTGCTCGGTCGCGAGCGCCGGCGACGTCAACGGCGACGGGTACTCCGACGCGATCATCGGCGCGTCACACTATGACAACGGACAAGCGGACGAAGGTCGAGCTTTCGTATACCACGGGTCAGCGACCGGATTGAGCTTTACTCCCGCCTGGATCGCCGAGGGTGACCAAGCCCAGGCGTACTTCGGCAGCTGGGTCTCGTCCGCCGGCGATGTCAACGGGGACGGGTACTCGGACGTGGTGATCGGCGCGCCTGCGTTCGACGCGGGCCAACCGGAAGAAGGAAGAGCCTTCGTCTACCACGGTTCACCCAGCGGCCTCGGGGCCACCCCCGCGCGGATCCTCGAGAGCAACGAGCATGACCGCTACCTCGGATCGTGCGTTGCCTGCGCCGGAGACGTGAACGGCGACGGCTTCTCGGACGTCATGGTCGGCGCGCCGGGGGACCTCTTCGCAGCACAGCCATTCGGGCGTGTCTATGTGTACGCGGGATCGGCGAACGGACTGGGCTCGGCCCCGATCTGGACGGCCGACGCGGACATCTCCTACACCAACTTCGGGCGGTCGGTGGCGTCGGCCGGAGACGTGAACGGGGACGGCTTCTCGGACATCGCCGCGGGCATCTTCGGACACGGTAACGGACCGGAATCGGTGGGACGCGCGTTCGTGTGGTACGGCTCGGCGAATGGTCCGAGCCTCACTCCGGATTGGATCGGAACGGATGCCCAGGAAGACGACCAGTTCGGGAGTTGTGTCGCCTCGGCGGGCGACGTGAATGGCGATGGCTACTCCGACTTGGCGGTCGGTGCGCCGGTCCATAGCGTACCTGGGCAGATCGTCGGTCGAGCCCTCGTCTATCACGGCTCGGCCTCGGGCCTGAGCATCGCGAACTGGTCGGTGGATGGCGACGTGGGGGGATGCCAACTTGGCTACTCCGTGGCCACGGCCGGAGACGTCAACGGCGACGGTTTTTCCGACCTGATCGTCGGCGCCCCTCAGTACTCGAATGTATACATCTCCCAGGGACGCGTCTTGGTCTATCACGGTTCGTCGCTTGGCTTAGCCTTCGCGCCGGCCAGGCTTCTCGAGCTGTTCCAGGAGCACGCGCGGTATGGTTTCGCGGTGGCGCCCGCCGGAGACGTGAATGGTGACGGCTTCAGCGACGTGTTGGTCAGTGCTATCAACTACTTTGATGACTTCGGTTTTGGGCTCGTCTCCAGCAACTACGGCAACGGCAATCGCGGGCTCGATCGCATCCCCCAGCAAGTCCGCACCATCGGGTCGGCACCGATCTCGCCGCTGGGCCGCTCCGACTCGCCGTCGGCGTTTCTGTTAAACGCTCTCGGTCGGACCGCGGCCGGGCGAGACGACGTACGACTCGAGCTCGAGGTAAAACCCTACGGCGTTCCCTTCAACGGATCAGGCCTCACGATCGGCAGCAAGATCGACACCGGGGTGCCAAGCTCGGGTATCGGCAGCGCGGTCCCAATATCGCAGCTCGCGAGTGGGCTGACCGCGGATCGGCTCTATCACTGGCGGGTGCGCATGACGACCGACTCCCCTTTCTTCCCGCGCACCCCGTGGATGTTTCAGCCGGACAACGGCGCGGGAGAGGCCGATCTCCGAACGGCACCCCCGGCGTCGGACGTCGCGGATTTCCCCGTGCCGCGGGCGCTCCGCATCGAGTCGGTCTGCTCGAACCCGATCGTGCGGAGCGGTGAGATCAACTTCACGCTGCCCGAGGCCGCCGACGCGCGGCTCTGCGTCTATGACGTCTCCGGCCGTTTGCGCCTGGTGCTCGACGAGGGCCGGCGTGCGGCCGGACTCCACTCCCTTCGCTGGGATGGGCGCGACCGCTCAGGCACGAGGCTCCCGGCCGGCGTCTATCTCCTTCGCCTCGAGAGCAACGGCCAGCAGGCCTCGACCAAGCTCGTGCTCGCGCGATGAGACGAGGCGCAGGGCTCACTGCCCGATGCGCGCCGTCCCGCCGTAAGCGCGGAGCGTCATCGGGCTGTTAAAGGTGATCGGTCCGAGCGCGTAGTTGTTTCCGTACA
>CAZZAH010000505.1:0-1315 GCA_964652115.1 uncultured bacterium
CCCGCTGTACTCGAAGATCGTGGTGAAGGGAGAGGGCCAGCATCCGCTCTACCAATACCTCACCCACGTGCAGACGGAGGTACGGACCAAACCGGACGGCACGCTGCGCGACTACCTGGTGAAGCACGGCCTCTCGTCCGGCGCGCCGATCGAGATCCTCTGGAATTTCGAGAAGTTCCTCGTCGATCGCGAGGGCAACGTGGTTGCGCGCTTCGCGCCGGATGTCGCGCCGGAGAATCCGATGTTGGTCGACGCGATCGAGGCGGAGCTGGCGAAGTAGCGGGCGCGATCACGTCTTCGTGACCGCGGTTACTTCTTCCTCATGTACTTCCAGTTGCGCGACTTGCCCTCGGCCATCCATTCGAGCGCGGTGGCGAGTCGTGCCGCGCGCGTGTCGTCCCGCTTCGCCTCGAGCAGCCACTCGAGGTACTCGTACTGATGGCTCGGGCTCAGCGCCTCGAAGCCGAGTCGTGCCGTCTTGTTCTTCTTGAAGGCCGCGAGCAGGTAGTCGGGGGTCTCGAGCTTGCGCGGACCATCTCGCTTCACGCGTGTGACCTTGATGCCCTCTTCGTTGAAGCGCGCGACGTCCTTCACCCACTGGACGAGCAGCTTCTTCGGCGGGAGATCGCGGAGCGAGGTGATGCGTCCGAACTGGCCCATCGCTTCGGTCAGGGGCGCGGCGAACTCGGGGTACTTCTCGGCCAGCAGCGAGGCCTTCCAAAATCCGAAGGTCGCATGCGCCTTGAAGGCGGCCATCCCGCAGAGCGGTCCTTTGTGCTCGAAGGCCGGCATGCCCCACTTGATCGACTCGACGACCTCGGGGCAACCGGTGTGGATCACTTCTCGGAAGTGCTCGAGGATCGGCTGCGCGAAAGGCGCGGCCTTGGCGATGTAGGCATCGATGCGCGGGTCGCGGGCGGCGCCGGTCGCGGCCGCACCGCGTGAAGCCTTCGCCGTCCTGCTCGCCTCGCGCGCGGGCTTGAGCACGACCTTCACCCGATCGCCGATCGAGGCGCCCGCCGTCTTCAGCAGCTTTGCGTCGAGTAACAGGTAGTGCTTCCGCGATCGCGCGACGACGTGGCTTTGGAGCGGCGTCTTCCCGAGCTTTCCTTCGACCGGGTGGCCGCGCCTTCCGGGTGCGATCGTGACGGGCGTCGTGCTCCACCGCTCCGCCGGATCGAAGGGCACCTCGACCGCCGCGCCCTTGTGCCCATCGATCACCACCGCGTCGAACCGAACCTCGCTCATGGCGCCTCCCGTCGTTGTCGAGTGAGTCGGCGACGAGGCTACAGGAGCGCGGGGTCGATCGTCATCG
>CAZZAH010000505.1:1415-3488 GCA_964652115.1 uncultured bacterium
CGCTTTCGCCGGATGGCCACGATCATCTCGTCCAACCGCGCGAGGAAACGCGACCGATCCGTCTTGGCGAAGGGCGCCGGTCCGCCGGTGACCTCCCGGCTCTCGCGGAGGTCGAAGAGCAGATTCCTCGTGGCGAGGGTGTCGCCGATGTTCTCCGGCGTGAAGGCCTTTCCGTTGGGAGCGAGCACGCTCGCGTTCCTCTCCAGACAGCGCGCTGCGAGCGGGATGTCGGCCGTGATCACGATGTCGTCGGGCTCCACATGCTCCGCGATCCAATCGTCGGCGGCGTCCAGCGCTTGATCGACTACTTGGAGCGTCAGGCGCGCGTCCATCGGGATCCGCATCCAGGAGCCGGCGACGAGCGTCACCTTGAGGTCGTAGCGCTTGGCCACGCGCAGGATCTCGTCCTTCACCGGGCAGGCGTCGGCGTCGACCAGGATGTGCAGCATCGGCTCCTCCTCCCTCGCGGACTGCCCCGCATCCTCCGCGCCATGCGTGACAGCGGTGAGCTTCGGCATCGATCCGCTGGATACGATACTCGAAGTCGCGCGCGGAGCGAGAAACGCGGCGACTCGATCCGACCTCGCGTCTACAATCGGCGCGGCGTGGGACGGTCGCGATTCTCGCCCGGAAAAGAGGGGTTTCCGTGGGGCCAGCTGAAGACGCCGCGAGCGATCGGTTCGCGCGCACCTCCATCACGAAGAGCGGCGACGACGCGCAGGCGGGCGCGCGACTCGGCCGCTACCGCATTCTGGGCGAGCTCGGGCGTGGAGGCATGGGCATCGTCCTGCTCGGCGAAGACCCCGACCTCGGCCGCGAGATCGCGATCAAGATCCTCCCCAAGGACCTGGCGGAGGACGAAGGCGCCTACGCGCGGTTTCAACGCGAGGCGCGCCTGCTCGCCGCGCTCAACCATCCCAACGTCGCGATCGTGCACAGCCTCGAGACCATCGACCGCCAACTCGTCCTCACCATGGAGCGGATTCAGGGCGAGACGCTGGCGCAGCGACTTCGCGCGCGCGGCCTCTCGATCGAGGAGACGCTTCGGATCGCGACCCGCATCGCGCGCGCGGTCGAGGCGGCGCACGCGCGCGGCGTGATCCATCGCGATCTCAAGCCGGGAAACGTGATGCTCGGGCACGACGATGAGGTAAAGGTGCTCGACTTCGGTCTGGCGAAGGAGCTCATGCCCTCGCACGATTCCTTGTTGGGCCCGCTGGTGCTCGATCCGGCCGCGGGCTCGCTCGCGGCGCCCAAGGTCGCGGATGTCGACGTCGCGGATGCCGGCGTCGCGGTGGACGGCGCGACCCAGTTCCTGCCGCCGGCGTCGGCGCGCGATCTCTCCAGCGATCCCACCACGCCGGGAAGCTCGGAGGACAGTTCACGCGCCGGGACGCTCGGCTACATGAGCCCGGAGCAGATCCAGGGCCTCGCGGTCGACGAGCGCAGCGACCTCTTCGCCTTTGGGTGTGTGCTCTACGAGTGCCTGACCCGGGCACGCGCGTTCGACGGCGAGACCGCGCGTTCGCGTGCCGAGGCGACGATGGCGCAGGAGCCGAAGCTCGACCTGCTTCCTGCCGCGCTGCCCGCGCCCGTACGCACCCTTCTGCAATCGTGCTTGGCGAAGGAGCCGTCGTCGCGACCCGCATCCGCGCAGGCGGTGCGAAAGGTGCTTGAGGAGAGTCTCGAGCGTCTCCTCTTCGCGCAGTTGTCCGAAAGCATCAGGCAGGAGGTGGCGCCGGATCGAGAGCGCGCGGACGGTTGCCCGCACAACCTGCCCTACGCGCTGACGAGCTTCATTGGTCGCGAAGCGGAACGAGCGCGCGTCGTCGAGCTGCTCCATCACGGTTCGCTCGTCACCCTGACCGGCGCCGGAGGCGCGGGCAAGACGCGCCTCGCGGTCGAGGTCGCTCGCGCGCTGTTGGGGCCCGAGTATCCCGACGGCGTGTGGCTGATCGAGCTCGCGCCCTTGACCGATCCCGCGCTTCTCGAGCAGACGATGCTGGCCGTGATCGGCTTCGAGGAGGCGAGGGTGCGTCCGGCGCGTGAGTCCCTGCTTGAACGCCTCGCCGA
>CAZZAH010000506.1:0-3483 GCA_964652115.1 uncultured bacterium
CACCACGCCGGCTGTCGGGTCCAAGGTGCAAGAGGTCGAAGGCCAGTCGCTTGGAAAGAGGCTCGAGGCTTGTATACGCAAGCGTCCAGGTCGCCACCAGAAGCATGACCACGAACGGGGGCAGGAGCTTGCCGCGCGGGTGAGAGCGCGTCGCTGCGGTAGAATCCATGGGACCTCGTGCCGGCTGCGGCATACCAATCCACGGTCTTACGACCTAGCAGGGAAGGGTTAGCCGGGAGGACCCTGTCAGTGAAAGGACCAGTCGATGGCGGGGATCGCTCTAGCGCACCTCCTTCATGACCTGAGTGGCACAGGCGAAGAAGTTGACGATGCAAGGCGTGAGCAAGCGGTAGATCACGGCGCTTCCTTGTCTACGGTCCTCCACGATGCCGTGCGAGCGCAGAACCGCGAGATGCTTCGAAACGGTCGTCTGATCGGATCCGACGATCTGGGTCAGCTCGCCCGCGCTGCATTCGCCTCGGCTCAACCGATCGACGATCAGGAGGCGCGATTCGTTGGCGAGCGCCTTGAGCACGCGAGCTTGGGCGCGAAACAGGGCTCTATCTGGATCGGTCGACCGCTTCATGCCTCCACTTTATGGCCAAATTGCCAAGTCGGCAAGTCGGCATTCGATTCGTTCCACGCGCCATCAGGTCCAGGGTCGCGTCCGGAAAGAGACGCGCTGCGGCCGGACCGGCCGACCTGGGAGTAGACGGTGCAAGAGCCCGCGTGGAGGTCTGGGTGGTGGGCGATCACCGCATTCGGTAGAGTGCCGCCGTGAAAGAGCTACGGCGCAAGGTGCCACCGGTCCTGAGCCATTCCGCTTTGCCGCTTCGTCCGCGGTGTTCCGCCTTGCTGCTCGCCGGTCTGCTTGGTTTGATCGCGCTGGCCGGCTGCATCCACCGGGATCCCGAGCCCTATGTCCCGGATCGGCCGTTCGTCGGGCCCAGCGGCAAGCGTCCAGCTGAACCGGCGAGCGCGGGGAGTTATCCCGAACGCGAGCTCATCGCGAGCGGAGCCGCGCGCCTGAGGTCGGGCGAGCTCTCGCCGCCGGCCGCCGTGGCGGAGGTCTCGCAGATCATCCGCGCGGTTTATCAGCAGGCCGCGTTGCCGCGCATGGAAGGCCGCATCCTTCTTCTCGCCGCGGCGATCGACTCGGTCAAGTCGGAGATCGAGCGGCTCGGCATCACCGGCGGCGCGGTCATGCGGCAACGTCTCGATCGTGCGCGGCCCGAGGACCTCGAGCGCTTCCGTGCGGCGGCGCAGCTCTATGAACGGTGGGGCCTGCTCGGGATGCGCGACGGCCGGGTCGAGGAGCGGACGGCCGGCGGAGCGCGCATCGAGCAAGCGATCGACTGGGCGCCGGAGGATCCGATTCCCACGCTGCTTCTCTCCGCCTATGAAGACGTGGCCGGCTTTCGCTCGAACGCCCTGGAGCGCCTGGACCGCTTTGTGCAGGCGCACGGGCCAAGCGATGTCATCGACCTCGCGCGCATGCGGAAGAACGAGCGCGAGTGGAAGATCGAGGGGGACACCACGGCGCTCGCCACCGCGCGGTCGATCGCGAAGGAGGTGGCTGGACGACATGGTGGCTGGACGGAAGCGGAGCCGTGGCTCCTGATGGAGCGGTCGCGTCTCGCGTTCTTCTCCGATTCCCTGGATGCGGCGGGTGCGCTCGCTTCGGCGGCGCTCGCGACGGCCCGGGCGCGAGCCGACACCTACACCGAGGTCGAAGCGCACCTCATGCTCGGCATCACGATGACGCGATTCCTCGACTATCCCGAAGCGACGGGGCACCTCGATGCGGCACTCGAGGTCGCGGCTCGAGATGCCAACGCGGGCGAGCTCGCGTCGTGGCTCACCGTTCCCTGGGATCAGTGGACGCCGGCCGAGCGCGAGCAATACGACCGCAATCCCGACCGCGTCGGGACGATCGAGCGATTCTGGCAGATCACCGATCCAATCTGGGCGACGCCGCGCCTGCTGGAGAATCGCACCGAGTACCGTTGCCGGGTGGCGGAGGCGTGGTTCACCTTCTCCGACGTCGATCCGATCACGCCAGGCCCGCTGACCGAGCCGGGCCGCGCCATCCTCCGCTTCGGTTGGCCGACCGCCTGGAAGCATCAGGGCTCGCGACCCTTGCTCGGAAGCGCGCGCCAGCCGCTCGACTTCAGCGTCTACCAGACCTGGCGCTTCGAGTACGAGGTCGGCTTGACCGGCGCCGACCCCTTCGAGCTCACCGACGATATGCGGCGCGCGCGGCGTCAAATCGTCTTCCAAGAGATTCCGGGCACCTCGCGCTTTCACTGCGCCGACAGCCTGACCGCGCCCGACTGGCCGCCGAGCTTCTTCAACTTCGACTTCCTGGGTCACGGCTACCACTATCACACCACCACGACACGCTTCCGTGATCCGACCGGCGGCACCAAGCTCTACGTCGCGATCGACACGCAGCTCCCCGACTACGCCCTGCGTTATCCGATGCAAGGGATCCGCTTCAGCGGCAGTGCATCGATCGACCTAACGCTCTATCGCGAAGAACGGCGCGGGGAGAAGGCCTCGCGGCGCGACTCGACCGCGGCGGTTCGCCTCGAAGGGAAGCGTCAGTGGATCTCGGGCGCTCGGCAGAGCCTGGTCTTGCGCGATGAGGACCGCATGCGCCAGAGCTGGGAGTTTCGCCGTCGCGCCGGCATGGCGCACGTGGGCCGTCTGCCGGCGGGCCGCCTGCGCGTCGCGTCGATGCTGAGCTTGGTCGATGATCGGGGCCGCGTGGTGGCGCTCGGTGCCGACAACGGCGACACGTTGACCCTCCGCGACTTCAGCGAAGGCGCCCTCGACGCCTCGGACCTCATGTTGCTGACCACGCTCGGCGACTCGCTTGGCGACGAGACCGAGCGCACGCCCGCGCCGGGGATCGTCGTCTACGGCTACGATCTCGCCGACCTCAGGCCGCTGCCTAAGGGGGGGCGCCTGTTCCTCCGCGGCGAGCGTATCGCCTACTATCTTGAGCTTTACAACCTCGAGCTCGCGTCGCGCGATCGGCCCGCGGTCGAGTTCTCGACCGCGATCGAACGCCTGAGCGAAGACGGGGAGCCGGAGTACCGCGTCACCTTCCGCGGTGAGGGCTGGCGACTGGACAAGGAGCAGGTCACACAGTGGAACATCGCGCGATCGCTGGGCGTGACCGACTTGGATCCTGGGCTCTATCGGCTGATCGTGACGGTCGACGCGGGCAAGCGTGAGATGGCGCTCTACCGCGCCGCCTACTTCCGCGTAGTCGAGCCGGACGATCTGGCCGCGCTCTACCGCTGGAGCGAGCTTCCGTTGCCACGGCGCTGACCTTCCATAGCGCGCACCGAAGGACCGCGCGCCCACGTTCCTAAGGCTTGTTGTAGACCGCGATCCAGGGCGACGAGTGGTTGCCTGCGGCACTGAACGATCCGCCCACGTAGAGGTTGTCTCCATCGACCGCGAGCGAGGAGG
>CAZZAH010000507.1:0-3465 GCA_964652115.1 uncultured bacterium
ATCGAACGCCTTGGCGGTTACTGCTAACTGGCTCGGCGAACGTGCTGCTCGTGCCCCGCCTCTCTTATTCCCTCGCCGGAAGACTCGAGGCTCTACGGCTGCATACTCTGGCGCAGTGCGAGATCGAACGAAGAGCACCAAGGTTCCTCGACGCGCTTTTCGCTGGGGAGTTTCCGCGCGAAGGATTCCATCGACTGGGGAGCCAGCTGGCGGAGCGCGTCGTTGCTGGCGGCTACCCGAGCGCACTCGCGCGGGGCGGCCGCCGACGTCGCGCTTGGTACGATTCATATCTCGAAACTCTGGTGCAGCGCGACGTACGTGACCTTTCGCGCATCGCCTCGCTCGACGCGCTACCTCGCCTGCTTGCGGTCGCTGCCGGGCAAACCTCCAGGCTGATCAACATCGCGGAGCTATCGGCACCCTTCCAACTCAGCCGGCCGACGATCCGCGACTACGTGACGCTGCTCACGCGCGTGTTCTTGATTGAGCTGTTGCCCCCTTGGCATAGCAACCGACTGAGCCGTCTGGTCAAGACGCCGAAGTTGCACCTCGGAGACACCGGGCTGGCCAGCGCTCTGCTCGGACTCGACTCCTCGGTCGCGTCGAAGGACAGATCGCTGTTCGGGCAGTTGCTCGAAACGTTCGTGATGCAGGAGCTCAAACGCCAGGCGAGTTGGCGAGAGGAGCCGATCTCGTTTTTCCACTTCCGCGACAAGAACGGCATCGAGGTCGATCTAGTGCTCGAGCAGGGGATCGACTCGCTGGTCGGGATCGAGGTGAAGGCGAGCTCCACTGTCGGCCCCGCCGACTTTCGAGGGCTCCACCGGCTGCGCGACGCCACGCCCGGCAGATTCGCGGCGGGGATCGTGCTCTACGACGGAGCGTCCGTGCATTCCTTCGGAGAACGACTCTTCGCCGTGCCGATCGAGGCACTGTGGAGCATGAGCTAGCTGCACTCCCGCGAAAATGGCGGAGATGCGCGGCAATTCAGCCTCGCCGCCGCTCTCGTGCCCCCACAGACCCCTTGCCCACTGCCTGCCGCTAGGGCAATCTGACCTCTCATTGGTCCGATCCGCGCCGATGCGGGCGGCCCCGGGGTTCCAGCGACCGACCCACGAGCGACTGACCCAAAGTCTGACAATCCAAGACCGACCGAGGCACCATGTTTCAGCCCGTCAATCCGAAGGAAGACTTCATCGCGTTAGAGCACCGGATCCTCGCGTTCTGGGAGCGCGAGCAGATCTTCGCCAAGCTGCGCGCCCAGCTCGAGGGCAAGCCGCCGTGGTCCTTCATCGACGGGCCGATCACCGCGAACAACCCGATGGGCGTGCACCACGCCTGGGGCCGCACCTACAAGGACGTCTTCCAGCGCTACCACGCGATGATGGGCTTCGATCAAAGGTGGCAGAACGGCTTCGACTGCCAGGGCCTCTGGCTCGAGGTCGAGACCGAGCGCGACCTTGGAATGAACGGCAAGCGCGACATCGAGAAGTTCGGCCTGGCCGACTTCTCACGGGCCTGCCGCGCGCGGGTCGACAAGTTCAGCGCGGTGCAGACGCAGCAGTCGATCCGGCTCGGCCAGTGGATGCGGTGGGACGACTCCTACTACACCATGACCGACACCAACATCGAGTACATCTGGCACTTCCTCCAGATCTGCCACGAGAAGAAGTGGCTCTACCTCGGTCATCGTTCGATGCCGTGGTGCACGCGCTGCGGCACGTCGCTCTCCCAGCACGAGCTGGCCGACGGCTACGAGGACACGATCGACGAGTCGGTCTACCTTCGCTTTCCGCTGAAGGAGCGCGAGGGTGAGTCGTTGCTCGTCTGGACGACCACGCCCTGGACCCTCTCGAGCAACGTCGCCGCGGCGGTGAACCCCGAGCTCGATTACGCGCGCGTCCGCCATCACGACCATATCTATTACGTCTCGACCGGTGTGCTCGAGAAGATCTTCAAGAAGGACGGCGAGGTGCTCGGCACGCTCAAGGGGGCCGAGATGCTCGGCTGGACCTACCTCGGTCCCTTCGACGAATTCGAAGCAGTGAAGGGCGTCGACCATCGCGTGATCTCTTGGAGCGAGGTCAGCGACGCTGAGGGAACGGGCATCGTGCACATCGCGCCGGGCTGCGGAGCGGAGGACTTCGAGCTCTCGAAGGTGCACAACCTGCCCGTGCTGGCACCGCTCGACGGCGACGGCGTCTATCGCGCGGGCTTCGGCTGGCAAACCGGTGAGGACGTGCACTCGGTCGAGAAGCAGGTTTTGCACGAGCTCAAGGAGAAGGGGGTCTTCTTCCGGCAGGAGAGCTACAAGCACCGCTATCCCTTCTGCTGGCGATGCAAGCACAAGCTCGTCTTCCGCATCGAGGATGAATGGTTCATCTCCTCCGACGAGATTCGTCCGTTGATGAAGGCGGCGGCCGACACGGTGCAGTGGATCCCCGAATCGATCGGCAAGCGCACGCACGACTGGTACGACAACATGGGCGATTGGTGCATCTCGCGGAAGCGCTACTGGGGGCTGCCGCTCCCCTTCTACTTCTGCGCGGACAACCACAAGACGCTGATCGGCTCGCGCGCGGAGCTGCGTGAACGCGCGCTCGATCCCGCGCTCGTCGACGCGTTGCCCGAGCTCCATCGCCCATGGATCGACGAGGTCAAGATCGCCTGCGCGACCTGCGGCAAGGACGCGACGCGCATCAAGGACGTGGGCGACTGCTGGCTCGATGCCGGCATCGTCGGCTTCTCCACCTTGAAGTACTTCGAAGACCGCGCCTACTGGGAGAAGTGGTTCCCGGCCGACCTCGTGCTCGAGATGCGCGAGCAGATCCGCCTCTGGTTCTACTCGATGATGTTCACCTCGGTGGCGATCACCGGACGCGCGCCCTACAAGTCGGTCTTCGCCTACGAGAAGGTGTACGACGAGAAGGGCAAGCCGATGCACAAGTCATCGGGCAACGCGATCTGGTTCGACGAGGCGGCGGAGAAGATGGGCGCCGACGTGATGCGCTGGCTCTACTGCGCGTTCAATCCGAACAACAACCTTCGCTTCGGCTACAAGATCGCGGACGAGATCCGGCGGAAGATCCTGACGCTCTGGAACGTCTACAGCTTCTTCGTCACCTACGCCGAGATCGACGGCTTCGACCCGAGTGATCCGGCGGTCGAGTCGACGCTCGGGCAGAGCCCCAGCTCGCTCGATCGATGGATCCTCTCCGAGCTCCATCGCACGGTGGGCGACATCCAGCGCGGCTATGAAGAGTGCGACACGCAGTTCTCGCTCCATCAGGCCGAGGGCTTCCTCGAGATGCTCTCGACCTGGTATCTCCGCCGTTCGCGCCGTCGCTTCTGGAAGTCGACCGGCGATCAGGACAAGCTCTTCGCCTACCGGACGCTCTATCACACGCTGATGACGCTGACCACCGCGCTCGCGCCGGTCGTTCCCTTCCTGGCGGAGGAGATCTA
>CAZZAH010000508.1:0-3462 GCA_964652115.1 uncultured bacterium
AGTCCGGCCCGCGGATGGTACTCAAGCCGCTCGCGCGGATCCACGACCGCGAGCGGGGCCGAGTTGACCGCGATCGGCCGGGTTGCTAGCGTCCCGGCCATGCGAAACGACCGGCTCACGCGCGCCCTTTCCCGCGAACCTTGGCGGGACTGAATGCGGCGACCGGCTTTCACGCAGGTGCTCCTCGTCCTTGCCTCGGTCTTGCCGTATCTGAACTGCCTCGGCAATCAGTTCGTCTTCGACGACAACTTCCTGGTGGCGAAGCATCCGGCATTGGTCGCGCCATTCAATCTGGCGACGCTCCTTTCGACGCCGTATTGGGGACCGATCAAGGCGGCGCTGCTCTGGCGTCCGGTCACGACGCTCTCCTTCTCGCTGGGAACGCAGCTCGGGCTGACGAGCATGGTCTGGCCCCACGCCATCAACCTCGCGCTTCACGCCGCGGTGACGCTCTTGCTGTATCGCCTGGTGCTTCGCTTGTACAACGATGGAGTGGTGGCGCTGTACGCTGGGCTGCTGTTCGCGGTGCACCCGCTTCACAGCGAGGCGGTGACCTGGATCTCGGGCCGCGCGGAGCTTCTTGCCGCCGCATTTAGCCTTGCGGCGATCCACCTCTCGATCGCGGAGCGGCCGTGGCAACGATGGCTGGCGCTTCCGGCCGCGTTTCTCGCGGTCGCTTCGAAGGAGAGCGCGATCGTGCTGCCGGCGGCGCTGCTCTACCTGCGCTGGGCGCGACGTCGCGATGAAGCTCGGCCGAGCTGGGGCATCGCCCTCGCGAGCATCGCGCCGATGCTGCTCTATCTCGCGCTCCGGCGCGCCGTCCTCGGCGTGTGGAGTGCGCCGATCACGGATGCGGCCGACAATCCGATGTACGGCACACACGTCTTTGCACGACTGCTGACCGTGCTCGATTGTGCCGGCCGGTACGTCGGGCTCGTCCTCTGGCCGGCGAGGCTTTCCGCCGACTACTCGGCGCCGGTGCTTCAGCTCGTGACCGCCCCGAATCTCTACGCGCTGCTCGGGCTCGCGACCATGGTGCTTCTGTTCACGCTCGCGCTGGCGCGGCGGGATCGCGTTGAGGGCTTCGGCGCCGCCTTCACGCTCATCTTCTATGCGGTCGCTTCGAACCTGATCGTGCCGATCGGGACGATCTTCGCGGAACGGCTCTTCTATCTGCCCTCGGCGGGACTGCTCCTCGTGCTTGTCGTGGGAATGGCGACCCTCGCGCGACGTCGACCCGCGTTCGCGCGCCCACTCGCGGCCGCGCTCGCGGTGGTTCTCGCGCTCGGCGTCACGCGCACCTGGACGCGCAACCATGATTGGCGCGACGAGGCGACCTTCTTCAAGGAGGGCGTCGCGACACAGCCGAAGAGCCCCAAGATGCAGGCGGCGGTGGCGGTGGTCTGGAATCGCGAGCATCAGCCGCTCAAGGCGCTCGAGCACGCGGCGGCAGCGATGCGCCTCGATCCGACCGCGCGTCCGCAGCGCGAGACCTACGCCGCGACCCTTGAGCTGCTCGAACGAACGGACGAGGCGATCGAGTTCCTCCGCGACATCGTGAGCAAGGATCCGGCGGACGGCGACGCGCGCAAGCGTCTGCTCGCGCTGCTCGCGACGAAGGGGCGGCAGGAGGAGGCGCTGCGCATCGCGAGGGACGGCATCGCGCGCGAGCCGGCCGAGGTGGCGTGGACCGTGGCCGCGGCGAAGGCGGCGCAGGCGATGCGTGCCTACGAGGACGCGGTGACACTGTGGGAAGACGCCGCGCGCTTGGCCCCGCGCGCGCCGGACGTTCCGCTCTTCCAGGCCTTTTGTCTGATCAAGCTCGGCCGGATGGAGGACGCCAAGCTCGCCTACGTGGAGGTGCTTCGCCGTGATCCCAATTCATCCGCGGCGATGAACGGCTACGCTTGGGCACTGCTCGAAACCGGCGCGGTCGACGAAGCGCTGCGATACGCGCGGATGGCGGTGGAGGCCGATTCGGTGGCGCACAACTTCGACACCTTGGCCCAAGCAGAGCTTCGCGCGGGGAACCGCGCCGCCGCGCTCGACGCGATCCGGAAAGCCACCGCGCTCGAGCCGAGCAATGCCGAGTACCGCACGCGAGCCGACGCTCTGGCGACCGAAGCCCGCTAGCCTCACGGGCGAACGAGCGAATCGACCTCCGCCTGGCTCAGTCGATAGACGAAGAGCGACTGCCCCACGCGCTCATCCTCGCGTCGATGGCGAAGCTCGTAGAGCAGTCGGCGCCGCTCGAGTCCATCGAGGCGATCGAGCAGCTCGCGTGACGCGGGCTCGGATGCGGACGACTCTTCCACGGTGGCGCGCAGGCTGTCGGCGCTCGTCCGCAACCGGCGAAGCTCGTCGACATGCGCGCGATCGGCCCAGTACGCGTCGCGCACCCGCGTGTCGTAGACACCGAGAAGCTGGGTGACCGAGATCACGTAGGTCCCGGCATCGAATGCGCAGGGCTCGCGGAACGGAATGTTGCTCGGCAGCATCCCCACCTCGAAGCCGTAGCGATTCGGCTCGCCGCTTCCGAAGTACGCGAGCTTGAGCCGCTCCTCTGGATGCTTGCGCGCGTAGGCGCCGAGCCGCTTGATGTCTTGCCCCCAATCCAGATTGCTGTCGGCGAGATAGCGCCAGCCGTTCCGCGGGCCGCCGATCAGCTCGTTGAAGTAGGCCAGGTAGTGCGGATGGGTGAACGCGGTCGACGCCGCGAGCCAGAGGAGTAGCGAGTACGCCGCGATCCTCACCGCATCGCTTCTGACCCAAGACCACGCCGCGCCCGCGAAGATGATTAGCGGACCATAGAGCGGCAGCAGATGTCGGTGCCCGATGTTGAGTGGGCTCGCGAGCGAGGTGTAGGTGTAGACGACGGCGAAGAGCACGAGGCCCAAGGCCAACATCGAGTCGCGCGGACGCACGCGACGCGCGAGCAGCGCGACGATCCCCGCGAGGATGAAGACAAGGATCGGAATCGGCGTCTTGATCGCGAACGCGATCGGGAAGTAGGCCACGCTCCCTTGCGGGTGGAATTGCCCCATGAGGTAGCTCGAGCGCACGGTCGCGGTCTTGAGCGTGAAGGCGACGCCGTACAGGTACGCCTCGGGCAAGAGTCGACGATCGCGCGCAAAGGTCACGACGCCGGCGCCGCCGCGCATCGGGCTCCCGTAGTAGTCGGTGAGCACGCTCCGCCAGGCATCGTCCATCGTTTGCGGAAGCGGCTGCCCCGCGTTCGGCGCTCCGAGCATCACGGCGCCCGCGGCATCGGCGGCGCGGAAGGGCGAGTAATGCCAGCCGTAGCAGCTCCAGATCCCGATCCACATCACGAGCGCGCAGCCGACCGCCAGGCCGAGCAGTGCGAGGGCGCGTCTGCCGCGCGTTTCGAGAGCCGCGCGCGTGGATCCTCCGACCGAGATCGCGAGCGGCTCCTGCCGCAGCAAGGCGCACAGGCCCAAGCCC
>CAZZAH010000509.1:0-3452 GCA_964652115.1 uncultured bacterium
GAGCAAGCTGCCGGAGATCAGGAAGAACGCCATCGGCTTCGTCTTCCAGCAGTACAACCTCTTCCCGGCTCTGACCGCGCGCGAGAACGTCGAGTTCGCGCTCAACGTCAAGGGCACGCACGGCGGTAAGGCGCGCCGTGAGGCGGAGCACGCGCTCGAGCTGGTCGGGTTGACCGATCGCGCGTCGTTCTTGCCGCGCGACCTCTCCGGCGGACAGAAGCAGCGGGTGGCGATCGCGCGTGCGCTGGCGGGAGCGCCGCCCGTGCTGCTCGCGGACGAGCCGACCGCGAACCTCGACCTCGAGAACGGCGCCCAGATCCTCGAGCTCTTCCGCGCGCTGGTGAAGCGAGAGAATCGTGCGCTCCTCGTCGTGACCCATGACCCCGAAGTGCGGCGCATCGCCGATCGCGTGCTCGAGATCCGCGACGGCCGACTGAATCAACCTGCTTGAGCGGAGGACAAGATGAAGCGGATCTATTGGCTACTGATCGCGGTCGCGCCGCTCACGCTGCTGTTCATGGCATCGAGAACCTCACGAAGTGGGGCCAAGCCGGTCGTCGCCGCGCAAGAAGAGCCCGCGCGCATTCGCGCGGAAGGGCGCGTCGTCTCCTATCCCGGAGCCGAGGTGACGGTGAGCAGCGAGGCGATCGGCCGGATCGTCTTCCTCGAAGCGCAAGAGCGGAGCAAGGTCCGCGCGGGAGAGACGCTGGTCGAGCTCGATGTGAAAGAGGAAACGGCCGCGATCGCCGAGGCGTCGGCCATGCTTCTCGAGGCGCGCGCCGGCCTTGCGTATCAGATGAAGGACTTCGAGCGGAAGGAACGCCTCTGGGCCGACCGCGTGGTGAGCGAGGACCTGATCGACCAGAGCCGCCGGGATCGTGATGCCGCCGCCGCGCGCGAGTCGCTGGCGGAGGCCGCGGTCGCGCGGCTCGAGGCGGCGCGCGCGAAGCATCGAATGAAGTCTCCGATTGACGGCGTCGTGCTTCAGCGCATGGTCGACCCGGGAGAGATGGTCGACCTCGGCGATCCGCTTCTTCGCGTGGTCGACCTCGCACGTCTCCGGGTCGAGGCAGAGGTCGATGAGTACGACGCGCATCGCGTTCAGGTCGGGGCGCGCGCAACCATCACGATCGAAGGCGCTCCCGGAACGGAGTGGCCCGGCGTGGTCGAGGAGGTGCCGGATGCGGTGACGCTTCGCGGCTTGCGTCCACAGGATCCGGGCCGGCCGACGGACACCGGCGTTCTCTTGGTCAAGGTCGCGCTCGAGGACCCGGGCGCGTTAAAGCTCGGGCAAAGGGTCGAGGTCGAGATTACGAAGCTCACACCCTGACCGTTCGCACCACGCCGTCGCTCGGTTTTAACATTGCGGCGTGCGTGCTGTGAGCCTACCTTTACTCCGGGGTTGGGTAGCCAAGCGCTCGCGTTGAGCGCCAAATCAGGAATCACATCCTGAGGGGGATGCTATCCATGACACAGGCCCGCGTTTCTTTCCGCCTCTGCCTTCTCCTGCTTCTTGCCCTGCTCTCCGTCGATCGCGCGTCGGCCGGCGCCAATGCCGGGGGAGCGCTTCTCCTGCACGCGAAGGTCGACGTCGAGTACACCACCACCCGTGACAACTACTGCCAGGACTTCGGCGGGCTCGACTGCGAGTCGGTCGTGAGCTCCATCACGGGCGATCGCCGCACACTCATCTACGTCGTTGCCGCGTTCCATCCCGACAACGATCCACGACTTCGCGGCGTGGCCTTCGGGCTTCGCTATCCGCAGAACATCCACGTCGTCGCGCATGGCAGCTGCGCTGATTTCGAGCTCTGCGAACCGGCGTGGCCTCGGTCCGGTTACGGCACCGCGGTCACCTGGAATGAAACGCAGAGCGCATCGTTCATTCCGGTTTACTGGCTCGCGGCGTACAACGAGTCGGGTGCGCCCTCGCGCATGGAGTTGATCGCGCACGAGCGTCAGGGCGCCGTCTTCGGCGATGACGCCACCCCGCCGAGGCTCGACCCGATCGCGCGACTCGGCGCCCTCGGCTTCGACATGGACGGTCACTCCCCATGTCCCGGGCCGGAGATCATCAGCGGCGCCTGCTGCCTGCTCGATGGCTCCTGCCTGTTCCTGAGCGATGAGGAGTGCACCGGGCGAAATGGCCTCTTCCGAGGCGCGAATGAGCCGTGCTCCGCGGTGAGTTGTGCGCCCGCCTCCGGTGCGTGCTGCCTGCTCGATGGGACCTGTGTCTTCAGCGATATCCTGAGCTGCTCGCGCGAGCCGCACGGGGTCTGGCTCGGCCGGGACCTTCCCTGCGCGCCCGACCCTTGCCCCAATTACTCGATCACCGGCGCGTGCTGTTTCGACTCGGGCGCCTGTGTTTGGACCAGCGGCCAGGAGTGCGGCGCGCAGTCCGGCATCTTCTACGGCAACCTCTACCAAGGTTCGTGCGATCCCAATCCGTGCCCCGGACCTTCACGCAAGGGGAGCTGCTGCTTGCTCGGCGGCGCCTGCGTCTGGTTGACCGAGGACGACTGCAGCTTGCACAACGGGCTCGCGTGGCACGAAGGCGTCGGGTGCGATCCGAATCCCTGCCCGCAAGGCGAGATCGGTCCGTGCTGCACGCCGAACGGTTCGTGCATCGCCACCACCGAGTACCTCTGCACCGGCACGAACGAAGAGGATGGCTTGGGAGTTTGGCTCGGCTACGCCGGCGGCTGTGATCCCGATCCATGCCCTCTGCCCCCGCGGAGTGGAGCCTGCTGCGATCTCGACGGCTTCTGTCAGCTGATGACCGACTGCCTCTGCAGCTGCAGCGGCAGACTCTATCTCGGTGACGGCGTGATCTGTGATCCCAACCCCTGCGGAACGGTCGTGAGCGGGGCGTGCTGTCTTCCCGACGGCGATTGCCGGCTCACGCCGCAGAGCCTCTGCATCACGCTCTCCGGCACGTACAAGGGAGACGAGACGGTCTGCGATCCTGATCCTTGTACAACCGGCGACGGCGCCGCGATTCCCGGAGCTTGCTGCTTCAACGACGGGACGTGTCAGTGGCTCCTGCTCGAGGACTGCGCGCAGCGGGCCGGCGTCTATCGCCAGGGCTCGTGCGATCCGTCTCCATGTCCGAACGCGGTCCCGATCGTGCGTTCGAGCTGGGGTCGCGTGAAGCATCAGTTCCGCTAGGAGCGACGCCGCGCGAGCTCGTCGACCGATGGAAACGCGAAGAGCCCCTGCGCCGTGAAGCGGAGGGGCTCTTACCTTGCTTGGCTCGTGCCTGCTTAGAACTCGCTCAGGTCTTCATCCGAGAGCGACTCGGCGCGACCGCCGCCCACCGCGCGCAGGCGCGGTTGCGCCGCCTGCGTCGCGCTCGTCTTGAGGGTCGATGCAGGCGCGGGCGACTTGCCCTTCACCCCGTCGACCAGTCGAAGGAAGCCGGACGACATCGCCTTCACCGGCGCGCGCGCCGG
>CAZZAH010000510.1:0-3450 GCA_964652115.1 uncultured bacterium
CTCTGCTCGAGCCGAAGATGGAGCACCGAGGCCACCACCTCATCGGCCGAGAGCCGACCGTTGTCATGCGTCAACGGCTCGGTCGAAAGCGGCGCGAACCAACCGCGCGAGAGTCGAGCGAAGTCACGCGGCCCTTCCATCCGGAGCTTCAAGCCGAAGTTCTCCGGATTTCGGAAGAGCTCCGTTCCGGGGAAGGTGAGCGCCGGGAAGACATCGGCGATCAGCCCCGCCTCGTTCCAGCGCTCGATCCACGCGCGCGTCTCGTCGATCTCCTGCGTTCCTTCGCCGGGCAGGCCGACCAGGAAGCTCGCGATCGGACGAATGCCCGAGGCGAGCAGTCGATCGCGCAGATGGAAAACACGATCGGCGTCGTAGACGCGTCCCGCCCGTTCGCGCACCGCATGCGAGCCGCTCTCGAGGCCGAGCCAGAGGCGAAGCGGCGCGCCGGTCGACGCGAGCTCACCCAGTGCGTCGACCGCGTCGTCGGTCAGCATGTCGGGATGACAATCGACGTAGATCGGGCCGGTGCTCGGCAGTCCTTTGATTCGGCGCACGAGACGCGCGAATGGTTTTCCGCCGATGAAGTTCTCCGGCAGATAGAGCGGCACCTTCGCGGCCGAGGCATAGCCGATCTGCTCCTCGAGCGAGTCGTCGAGCAGCGTCTGCTTGCGCGAGAAGAGCTTGCGGTTGTTGAGCTCGCAGTAGGTGCAAGGCTTGGGACAGAGCCCTCGCACCACCGGCACGCCGACGAAGACCGCGCCATGCGCCGGTTCGAGCAGCGAGAGATCGAAGCGAAGCGGCGGCACGCCCCCCTTGTCGAGCACCTGCGTGCGCGCCGGCTCCGCGATCTCGCAGCGCCCATCGCGATGCGGCTCGCGGCAGAGCACGCCCGGCATCGGCGAGCAGCAGGTCTCGCTGCTGCCCGAGCTCTCGGGCAAGCAGACCGCGTAGTGCGCTTCGAGCAGGCGATCCATCGGGATCTCGCCCTCCCCCATCACCACGCCGTCGAGCGCGGGGCATTCGGCGAGGAGCCTCCGGCCGAGCGCGGCGGCATGCACTCCACCCAGCACGATGAAGCGTGAGGGATCCAGGCGGCGGATCCGTTCCGCCACATCGAGCGCGCCTTCCGCGTAGTGGGTCCAGTGGCACTGAATGCCGACCACGCGAGCGGGATGGCGCTCCAGCGCGATGCGGAGGATCGCATCCCAATCGTCGAGCAAGAGCTCTCCGCCACGCGTCTGCGCACGCATGCGCCCTATGACCGGAAGGCGAAGCAGCTTCGGCTCCCATCCACGCCGTGAGAGGTACTCCGCGATCGCCAGGAGCCCGACGGGGACGATGTCGCCGACATGGCCGAACGGATCGCGCCCCTCATAGAGGTAGGGCGGCGGATGGATGAGCAGCGGTTCGGTCGACATGGGGATGCTCGGGCGAAAGGGTTTGAACGAACCACCGAGGCTAACAGAGCGCGCGCGCCGAAATCCACGCCGCATCGCGCTTTCTAAGCTCCGATCGAAGCGGCTAGACTGCGCCCTTCGGAGCGCCACACGAAGCGGAGGAATCCATGCCCAGTCAGCAAGAGGTCGCTCAGATCCTGAAGCAGGTGACCTTTCCCGGCATCGACCGGGACATCGTCTCGCTCGGATATGTGAAGGACGTCAGCGAGGCGGACGGCCGGCTTCGCGTTCGCATCGAGGTCACGACCTCGGTTAACGGCGCCGGCGAGGAGATCGAGCGACGGACGCGTGCCGCGCTCGATGCGGCGGGGCATCCCTATGATCTCGAGTTTCAAGCACGCTACACCGGAGCGAAGGCGCCCGCGGCCGCGCCGCCCCCAGCGCCGACCGACGCGCTCGAAGGGATCCGCTGGAAGATCGCGGTTGCGAGCGGCAAAGGGGGCGTCGGCAAGTCGACCGTCGCGGTCAACCTCGCGGTCGCGATGGCGCAGCTCGGTCGATCGGTCGGCCTCCTCGACAGCGACATCTATGGGCCGTCGGTGCCGCTGATGCTCGGGCTCGAGGACGAGAAGCCGCAGGTGAACGCCGACCGCACGCAGCTCATGCCGCTCGAGCGGTACGGCGTCCGCAACATCTCGATCGGTTACCTGGTCGATCGCTACACACCGGTGATCTGGCGCGGGCCGATGGTCGGCAAGGCGATGGATCAGCTGATGCAGGATGTCGATTGGTCGGGCATCGAGATCATGCTCTTCGATCTTCCGCCCGGCACCGGCGACATCCAGATCTCGCTCGCCCAAAAGGTGCGCCTGACGGGCGCGATCGTCGTCACGACTCCGCAGGACGTCGCGTTGATCGACGCCGGCAAGGGGGTCGCGATGTTCGAGAAGGTCGAGGTGCCGATCCTGGGCATGATCGAGAACATGAGCCACTTCTCCTGCCCGCACTGCGGCAAGCGAACCGACATCTTCAAGCACGGCGGCGGCAAGAAGGAGGCGAGCCGCGTGGGTGTCCCCTTCTTGGGCGAGATCCCGCTCGATCCCGAGGTGGTGCTGGGCGGCGATCAGGGAACGCCGATCGTGATCCGCAATCCGGAAGCGCCCGCGGCGCGCGCCTTCATGGAGGTCGCGCAAAGGATCGTGGCCGTGCTGGAGGCGGCGGAGCGCCGCTGAGCCTTCGACTCCGATGACCGCTCGACCCGACGCGCGGGTGCTCGTCCTGATCGATCACCCGCGATGGACGCTGGGGCGCTGGGCGGAGCGTCTCGAGGTCTGGTTGCCATGGACGCTCGAGATGGCGGTCGCGCCGCAGATCGATCGCGCGCGATTCGACCTCATCCACTGCCTCTATCCGCCGCTGTGGCTCTCCCTCCGTGCGCGTCTGCCGCGCGATGTGCCGGTGATGCTCTCCTTCCACAGCGAGCGGAGCCTTGCCGTGCTCCCCGAGGTCATCGAAGCGCGTGATCGCGAGGGCTACCGCATCCACGTCGGCGGCGTTTCGCGCAAAATCGTCGATCGGCTCGCTGACCACTTCGACGCGCCGTCCGCGTTGCCCGACGGCGTCTTCCTAGACGAATGGCCGGCGCGGCCGGAGCCGCCCGAGGGTCCTCCACGGCTCGGCATGATCGGACTCCTGAACGAGGGGAAGGGCTTCGATGATCTTCTCCTCCCCTTCGCGCGCGCGCATGGGCTGCCGGTCGTGACCCACTGGCGTTCGGGTTCGATCGATCGCTTTCCGGAGGATCGCCTCTTGCCGCCCGGCTTCGTGTCGCGCCTCTACGCGCGGATGGAGCTCTACGCGATGCTGAGCGTGGCCGAAGGCACGCCGCTGCCGCTCCTCGAATCGATGGCGTCGGGCGTCGCTCCCCTCGCGACCGCGACCGGTGCTGCCCGCGAGCTGATCGACGATGGCCGCAACGGGTTTCTCGTGCCCGAACGGAGCCTCGATGGGCTCGAGCGTGCCTTTCTCGCGGTGCCCCGGGATCGCGCGGCGC
>CAZZAH010000511.1:0-3445 GCA_964652115.1 uncultured bacterium
TCCTTCTTCCGCTTCTCCGCCTTCGAGTCGTCGGAGCGCTGGTCGTCGGGTGATGCTTGATCCATAGCCTCCTCCGGCATGTCCTGGATGACGAGGTCGACGCGACGATTGCGGGCGCGCCCCTCCTCGGTGTCGTTGGTCGCGACCGGCTTCGACTCGCCGAACCCGGAATGGATCATCTGCGAAGCGTCGATCCCCTCGCTCACCAGGAATTCGAAGACGGAGGACGACCGCTTCTCCGAGAGATCCTGGTTGTACGAATCACTGCCGACGTTGTCGGTGTGCCCCTCGACCTGAATCTTGAGGCCCGGATACTGCTTCAACACATCGGCCACCTGCATCAGGGTCGACTCGACCTCCGGCTTGAGGGTCGCCTTGTCGAAGTCGAAGAGGATGTCGGGCAGGCTCACGATCAGGCCGCGGGCGCCCTCGGTCACGGTGCGGTTCTCGCCCGCAAGCTGATCGGCGAGGGAGCGCTTCTTGACGTGTCCCTTCGAGCCGCCGCAACCGACCAAGGCCAGGGTCACGAATGGAACGAGGGCTGCGATCAGAATGCGGCCGGCCCAATGCCGGCGCGAAGGATGGGTCACAAGATTCTGGCTCAAGGGTTCTCCTGAATGACCAAGTCGACGCGCCGGTTCTTCGCGCGTCCTTCGTCCGTCGAGTTGTCCGCCACCGGGCGGGTCATGCCGTACCCCTCGACCGTCATGCGCTCGGGGACGACCTCTTGCCCGACAAGGAAATCATAAACCGCCTTCGCACGGCGCTTGGAAAGTTCGAGGTTGTAGTCCGGCTTGCCCACGTTGTCGGTATGCCCCTCGACCTGGATCTTCATCTCGGGGAACTGATTCAGCACCGTCGCCACCTTGACCAGCCCGAACTCGACGTCGCGCTTCAGGGTCGCCTTGTCGAAGTCGAAGAGGATGTCGGCCAGGCTGACGATGGTGCCGCGCGCGTCCTGGGTGATGCGGAGGAGCTTCCCCTCGAGCTTGTGCAGGGCGTCGTAGAGGTCCTCCTGGCGAGTCTGGGCTTCGGCGCGCGCCTGGTCGAGCTGGGCGCGGAGATCGTCGCGCATCCCTCGCTCGAGGTCGATCATCGCGCGAAGCGCCTGATCATGCGCCGTGTCGTAAGCGCCGATCGAGGACGCTGAATGCACGCAGACCGCTTGGGACTCGGCTTCACGAACCCGCGCCTCGAGCTCCTCGATCACGCGGCCCGCGAGGTAGAGCGACTGCTCCCGCGCCTCGGGCTTGACCTTCTCCCCCTCGGCGCTGGAGAGAGCCTCGCGTAGGCGCGCCTCGAGGTCGGCATTCGGGACCTCGAGGCGCCGCGCCTCGGTCTGCCAGCTCTCGAAGCGGGTGCGGAGCTCGACCGCATCGCCGGTCGGAGGATCGGGCGCGTCCCAGGTGCTGAGCGGAAGCTCGGACGACGCGTCGGTCTCCGGCATGGTCCGCGTGATCCCCTCGGCGGCGCGGCCCGACACGCGCTCGGTCTGCTCGAGCTGCCGGAGCGCGCGCTCCCACTCCTGACGCGCGGTGGCGATCGATTGGCGGCAAGACTCCGCATCGGTCTCCGCCTTGGCGGCGGCGGAAGCGGCCACGGCGGCGCGCGCGTCCGCGATTGCGCGTGCGTAGAGCGGCGCCGCCTCCTTGTCCTTTCTCTTTAGCCGGAGCGCCTCAGCCGAGGACGCGTTGGCCTCGCCCGATTCGAGCACCGCGCCGGCGGCGGTCGAGGGCGTCAGCGCGCGGGCTTCACGCCGGTAGCCTTCGTAATCCTGGACCATCGGCGCGAGCGCGACCTTCTGTCCGGCGCATCCTGCACCGAAAAGCGGAAGCAACAAGCAGGTGACGCGAAGCAACGAATCGAAACGCATGGAGACCTCCTCTCGCGCGCGCCACGGTAACACCGGAGGCGGGCTCGACCAAGCGCCGCCCGCGAGCTAGATCTGTGGAGTCCCGCGCTCGAAAAAGCGAAGGAGAACCGGGTTCATGACCTCGGCGCGTCGCTGAGGATTGTGCGCCACGCCCGGAATCACCACGTGCTCGGCGTGAAGCAGCGAGGCGAGCGCGCGAGCCACCGCGCCGAGAGCCGCGCCTCCGTTGGCGCGCGCCGTGGCCGGCGCGTTCGCCCAATCTCCCGACACGACACAGCGAGGGAACCGCGCCTGGCTCCATTCGAATGACGGCAGCTCCGCCTCCCATGGTGGTCGCTCCGTCATCGCGGCGCGGGCGGCAGCTTCCCACCAATCCGGACGCGCGACGCTCGCGGCATCCTCGTAACCGAGAGCGCTCCGAAACTCGCGCCAGAAGAGCTCGGGATCGCGCGCGTCGGCATTCGCGTAGACGGCGGCAAGCTTGGGCAGAAGTGCCTGCACTGCCGGATCGTTTTCCGCCGCGCGATAGAAGGGCGGCTCGATCACGAGGAGCGAGCGAACCGCATCCGGGCAACGCGCGGCAGCCTGGATCGCGCCGATCGCCCCATAAGAGTGAGCGATCAGGTGCGCCGGCTCAGCCAGGAGCGCGATCAGATCGTCCGCATCGACCTCGAAGTCGACGCGAGTCGCGCTCGGCCCCTTTCCCGCGCCGCGCCGCTCGATCCAAGCCAAGCGATAGCGATCGGCCAAAGCGGCCTGCGCGCCGAAGGTCGACTCGGCATCACTGAAGCTGCCGTGGATGAGGAGCACGCGTTCGCCCATACCGGTCTCGCGCGGCAGAAGCGGCGGCCGATCGTGCATGCGCTCGAGCTACTCCGACGGCAGGTAGGGATTCGGGTTGGTAAGGCTCGTCATGACGTGATCTTCCCACCGTCCGGCGATCTTCAGATACCCGCGCGCGAAGCCCTCGATCTCGAAGCCGAGCCGTTCGAGCAGGCGCGCACTCCGTCCGTTCCGCGGCATGTAGTTCGCCATCACGCGGTGCAGGTGAATCTCGCTGAAGGTGTAGTCGAGGATTGCCCGCAGCCCTTCATACATCAGCCCACGCCCCTCCGAGCTCCGACTCAGGTGGTAACCGAGATAGCAGAACTGCGCCGGCCCACGCACGAAGACGGTGAGGCCGACATGGCCCACGAGCTCCGACGGCTGCGCGCGATCGAAGAGCCAGAGACGAAGACCCAGGTCGAGCTGCCACTCGCGCCGCCACGATTCGATCTGCCGGAGCCAGTAGTCGAGCTTGGCCGACTCCGGTTGCCGGGTCGGCCGCCAAGGATCGAGGAACTCCGCGTTCGCCTCGTAGAAGCGAAGGAGAATGCCTGCGTCCTCGACCTGCGCGGTGCGGATGATCAGCCGCTCGGTTTCGATGCGGACGGGGCGATGCTCGCTCATCGTGCTACCACTTCGGGCCGCGGGTGGCGAGGATCTCGTCCGCGGCCTTGCGCCACTCGGTCATGTTCTTTGCGCCCTCGAGCGGTGTATTGGCGTCGAGCGAAAGGCTCACCACCTCACGCC
>CAZZAH010000512.1:0-3444 GCA_964652115.1 uncultured bacterium
GCGGGAGGATTCCGGTGTCGCGCGGGCCGTAGATCGCGGGCGGGCGAAGCACCACATGACGGAAGGTGCCGTGCGCGTCGGCCACCTCGCGGAGCGCGAACTCCCCCTCGAGCTTGCTCTGCCCATAGGGCGAGATCGGCGTCGGCGGATCGGACTCGGTGCGGACCGGCTCGGGATCCTGCTCGACCGCGAAGCCGGGCCCGCCCGCCGCGAGGCTCGAGCAGTAGACGAAGAAGCCGCCGCGTTGACCCCGCTCGGCCAGCGATTCGGCGAGGTTCCGCGTCCCCTGCGCGTTGATGAGGTGGAATTCCTTGGCGCTTCGGGCGCGGATCGCGCCGCCGAAGTGAAAGACGCCGCGCACGCCCGAGCAGGCTCCGGCGCACGAAGCCTTGTCGGAAATGTCGCCCCACGCGAGCTGCACCGCGCCGCTCTTCCGCAAGCCCTCGAGCCAGTGGAGCCGGCTCGTCTGCCGCACCAGAAGCCGCAGGCGATAGCCGCGCTTCACCAGCTGCTCCACCAGGTGCGAGCCGACGAAGCCGCTCGCGCCGCTCACGAGGTAAAGGTCGGACGAGGAGAAGAGGCTCTCTTGGGTGCTGGTACCGGCGGGGCTCAGGGTCTCGCGCTTCATCGCCCATGCTCGATCAGGGAGTAGTCATAGAGTCGATAGGTCTTGTAGACGCGCGCGCCGAGATGCTCGAGCGCTCGGCGCATCGGCGCGTTGTCCTCGAGGATCCAGGAGAACTCGCCGCCCAGGTAGCCTCGCTCGCGCGCCCCTTCGTAGATGCCCAGATAGAGGAGAGCGTCGGCGCCGAGTCCGCGATGCTCCTTCACCACGCCCAAGGTGAGCACGCGCACGTACCGGATCTTCTTGGCCTCGATCAGGATCTTGATCAGGCCGAAGGGAAAGAGCCGCCCCTTCGCCTTCTTCAGCGCCTGGTAGGCGTTGGGGAGCGCGAGCGCGAAGCCGATCGTCTTTCCCTCGAACTCCGCGAAGAGCACGATGCGCGGATCGACCACCGGCTTGAGCTCCTTCGCCATGTGCTTGATCTCCGCCTCGGTCATCGGGACGAAGCCCCAGTTCTTCTCCCACGCGCGATTGTAGATGTCGCGGACGAGCTCGACCTCCTGATCGAAGCGCTTCATGTTGAGCGGACGAATCGTGATGCGCCCGTCGCCCGCGATGCGCCGTGCGCCGCGGAGCAGCCGTTCGGGCGGGGAGTTGTTGTCGAGGAAGTAGGCGACCACGTCTTTCGCCTTCTCGAAGCCGAACTCCTCGAAGCGGCGCGCATAGTGCGGCGGGTTGTAGGTCATCATGACCATCGGGCTCGAGTCGAAGCCGTCGACCAGGAGGCCCCACTCCTCGTTGCTCGAGAAGTTGGCCGGGCCGCGCATCCGCTCCATCCCGCGCTCGGCCAGCCAGTCGGCGGCGGCATGGAAGAGCGCCTGCGAGACCGCGCTCTCCTCGATGCTCTCGAAGAAGCCGACGAAGCCGGTCTTCTCGCCGTGAAATTCGTTGTGCGCGTGGTTGATGATGGCGGCGATCCGCCCGATGACGTCGCCCGCCTTGCCTCCGCCCGCATGCGATGGCCCGGAGGAGTGGACCACGCGCCGCGCGACGAAGTACTCCACCTCCGCGTGCTGATGGAAGGGATGCTTCGTCCGGTCGAGCATCTTCTCCATGTCCATGATGAGCGGCGCGACCCAGAGCGGATCGTGCTTATAGATCTTCCACGGCAGGAGAATGAACTCGCGCATGGCGCGTCGGTCGCGCGCGACCTCGATGGCGACGTCGGGAAGAGGCATGGCGGTGTAAGGCACCTCGGGCTACGGAATGCGTTAGATCAGGCCGACGTGCTTGCCCGCCTTCTTGAAGATCTCGAGCGCTTCTTCGATCAGCGCCGGCGTGTGGGTCGCCATCAAGCTCGTCCGGATGCGCGAGGTCCGCTCCGGCACCGCCGGCGGAATCACCGGATTGGTGAAGACCCCCATCTCGAACAGCGTCTTCCAGAAGATGAAGGTCCGCTCGAGCTCGCCCACGATGACCGGAACGACCGGCGTGGTCGTCGTGCCGAGGTTGAAGCCGAGGGACTCGAGCCCCTCCTTGAGCTGCCGCTGGTTGCGCCAGAGATGATCGCGCCGCTCCGGCTCAGCCTGCGCGATCTTGAGCGCCTCACGCACGGTGGCGACCGCGTAAGGCGGCATCGACGCGCTGAAGATGAGCGTGCGCGCGTGGTGCTTCAGGTAGTGGATCGTGTTCTCCGTCCCCGCGGCAAACCCGCCGATCGAGGCGAAGGACTTGCTGAAGGTGCCCATCAGGAGGTCGCACTCCTCGGTCATCCCGAAGTGCTCGGCCACGCCCGTGCCGCGCGGACCCATCACACCGACCGAGTGCGCCTCGTCGACCAGGATGCGCGCGCCGTACTTCTTCACCACCGGGATGATGTTCGGCAGGTCGGCGATGTCCCCTTCCATCGAGAAGATGCCGTCGACCACCACCAGCTTGCCCGCGTCGGGATGGTCACGCTCCACCCGCTGCATCACCTTCTCGAGGTGCGCGACGTCGTTGTGGTTGTAGCGATAGACATGACCCTGCGAGAGGACCGCGCCGTCGATGATGCAGGCATGGTCGAGCTTGTCGAGGATGACCGCGTCGTCGCGCTGAACGAGGGTGGCGATGATGCCGAGGTTGGTCTGGAAGCCGGTCGAGAAGACGAGCGCCGATTCCTTGCCGACGTACTGCGCGAGCTCGTGCTCGAGCTTCTCGTGGAGGTCGAGCGTCCCGTTCAGGAAGCGGCTGCCGGTGCAACCGGTGCCGTAGGTGCGGGCCGCCTTCTCCGCCGCGTCCAACACCCGGGGATCATGGGTCAGGCCGAGGTAGTTGTTCGACCCGAGCATGATCTTCCGCTTGCCGTCGACGTGGACCTCGGTGCCTTCGGAGCCGGAGATCGGGATGAAGTAGGGGTAGAGGCCGGCGGCCTGAGCCTCCTTGGCGCGGGTGAAGGTGCGGCACTTCTCGAAGAGGTCGGGGCGCTGGCCGTTCTCTATCGCGCCGCGCGCAGTCCCGTCGCCTCGCTTGCCGGCTGCGTCAACTTCCGCTGGAAGCGAGCTGGCTCCCGGCTGCTTCGGTCCCATGCTAGGCCTGTCCTTCCTGGCATCCGGGAGTCGGGACAACCCTCCCATCCACACAGCGCGCCCCGTCCGGCGTCCCGATCCTAAGCAATGAAGTGGCCGCGCGAGCTCCCCCGCTGCGCAATTGCCCGTGGGGAAAAAACATGCGTCAGGCTATGTGCCGAGGGCGATGCGGTCAAGAGAGATGTCCGGGGGTGTGGGTGCTCAGTGAAAGTGTCACCCCCTAACTGTTCAGTGGGAATGTCACCCCCATGGAGACATTTCCGATGTCCAGCAAGCAGAGCGCTCGGGCAAGTCTGATCCGGGCTTGCCTCA
>CAZZAH010000513.1:0-3440 GCA_964652115.1 uncultured bacterium
CGAAGCCGTCGCGCGGCCCAGAACCAGAAGAGGGTAGCGGTCAGGAGACTGCCCAGCGTCCAGGCGACGCGCGCAGCCTTGTACGGAAGCGCCGCCACCGGCAGAGCGAGGAGCGCCGCGCTCGGCGGGTTCGGACGAAAGATGTCGTGTACATCGGGCGCGAAGCGCTGGAGCTCATGCTCGAACCATCGATCGTCGTAAGCGGGCGCGATCGAGCGTCGTTCGAGGACGAGGCGCGCCGCGGTGTAATACGACGCGAAGCCGACCGATTGCCGCGTCGCCGCGCCGGGCAAGGTCGGCGCGAGATCGATCAACGCGAGCGCGACCAGAAGGAGCGCCCCGCGCGAGAGCCAAGATCGTCCTGCAGGCGCGGTCATCCGGCTAGGCTCCCTCCTCCTCGAGACGAAGCTGCTCCGCCGCCTTTCGTGCGATTCCTTCACGGCCGTCGTAGCGCACGAAGCGAGGCAGCAGCAAGGCCAGCGCGCCCGCGCCGAGCACGCAGAGCGCGCCGCCCGAAATGACCGATGCGCGCAGGCCAAACATGCTCGCGACCAGACCTGCCTCCGCGTTGCCGAGGTAGGGCCCGCTGGTGTAGCTGATCATCTCGATGCTCGCGAGGCGCCCGCGCAGACGATCGGGGATGGTCTGATTCCAGATCGTCATCCGGAAGAGCCCGCTGACGCAATCGGCGCCGCCGGCGATGGCGAGGCAGAGAAGCGCGAGCCACAGCTCCCGCGCGAGCCCGAAGCCGATGATCGCGACGCCCCAAGCCACGACCGAGAGAATGACCGCGAGCCCATGGCGATGGACGCGCGCGGTCCAGCGTGAGGTCAGGCTCACGGTGAAGGGTCCCACCGCCATCATCGCGTAGAAGAGTCCGACCGATGCGTTGCCGAAGCTCTCCGCCATCGCGGGGAAGAGCGCGATCGGCATCCCGAAGAACATCGCGTTGATGTCGATGAGGTAGGTGCCGAGGAGCTCCTGTCGACCCTTCGCGTAGCGAAGCCCATCCGCCACGAGTCGAAGGCTCGGCCGCTCGGCCGCGCCGGCGAGAGGGATGGAGCGAAGCAGCGCCAGTGAGGCGATCGCGACCAGGTAGGTGGCGAGGTCGAGCATGAAGGCGACGGCGACGCCGAAGCTCGCCGCGATCACCCCAGCCAGCGCCGGCCCGACGATGTAGCTGAAGCTCCAACGAAATGTGCTGAGCGCGGCCGCGGCCGGCATCTCCTCGGGGGTCAAGAGCTGCGGCGTCAACGACTCGAGCGCCGGCCGGTGGATCGCGTTAAACGCCGCCGCCAACGACGCGATCAGAAAGAGCGCCCAGACCTGCGGGACCGGCGCGAGCGCGTTGATCACGAGGCCGGCGCAGCAAAGCGCGAGCCCGGCCTCCGCCCAGAGGATCAAGCGCCTTCGATCAAACGAATCGGCCAGCGCGCCGCCGACGAAGGCGAAGACGAGCATCGGCACGAATTCGGCCACGCCGAGCATTCCGACCATGAGCGACGAGCGCGTGAGCGCCCACATCTGCACCGGCAGCACGACGAAGGTGACCGCCGAGCCGAAGCTCGAAACGAACTGCCCGAGGAAGAGCAGTCGATACTGGTGCGAGCGCCGGAGTGGCGCGAGGTCGAGCACCTTAGTCGAGCGGGAAGTCGAGCCCGCTCGGAATCGGCAACCCGAGCAGACGACACTGCGCCGCGACCTGACCTTGGTGCTGGTAGACGTGCGTGTTGATCCGCATCACGACGCGCGCCGGGACCAGCATGCGCTTGTTGTCCCCCCAGGTCAGCAGTTCCCGCGGCCGGTTCAGCTCCTCGTCCGAGATCGTCTCCAGATATGCGTCGGTCGCGCGCGCCACTTGCTCGCGGTACACCTCGAGGCTCGCGATGGTCGGGAAGTCGGCCTCGTTATCGTCCGCATGCATGTTGCCGCGGAGGACACTCATCCAGTATTCCTCGCAGCCGATCACGTGATGGACTTGCAGCCGGACGGTGGGGTAGCCGAAGCCCGCCAGCTCACGGTCGATCGACGCGGGCTCGAGCGTGCCGCAGTGCGCGATCAGCTTCTGAAAGCTTCGGTGCGCGCGGGCATGCGTGTCGAGCAGCGCCTGCCGGGTGTACATTTGAGGCCCTCCGCTTTGGTGGGATCGATCGGGGTTGGTCGGCGCAGAATGCCTGGGCCTCGCGGACTTGTCCATCGGGAGGTTGCGCGGCGGCGCGCGACATCACGATCGAGGAGACGCGTGATGAAGGTTGTCTTCTTCGCATCGCCGGAGGCGCTCCGGAAGTGGTTCGCCAAGCACCACGCGAGCGCGACGGAGCTCCATCTCGGCTACTACAAGAAGGGCTTGGGCAAGCCCAGCGTCACCTGGCCCGAATCGGTCGACGAAGCCCTCGCCTTCGGCTGGATCGATGGAGTGCGGCACTCGATCGACGAGGAGAGCTACACCATTCGATTCACCCCGCGGCGGCCAAACAGCATCTGGAGCGCGATCAACATCCGACGGATCGAGGCACTCACCGCCGAAGGCCGCATGCGACCGGCCGGCCTCCGCGCATTCGAGTCGCGGCGGGAGAATCGCGCGGGGCTCTACTCCTACGAGACGCGGCCCACGGAACTGGATGAGCCGTATGCCGGCCTCTTCCGAAAGCACAAGGCGGCCTGGGCCTTCTTCCAGGTGCAGCCCCCGGGCTACCGGAAGGTGATCATCTGGTGGGTGATCAGCGCCAAGCGGGAGGAGACTCGCCTCAATCGACTGGAGAAGTTGATCACGGAGTCGGCGCGCGGGAAGCGGGTCGAGTAGCCCATGGATCTCTTCCTCCGAGAGGTGATTCCCACGGATCTGCCGGTCTTCTTCGCGCAGCAGGCCGACCCGGAGTCCACCCGTATGGCGGCGATGCCGGCGCGCGATCGCGAAGCGTTCGACGCCCATTGGCGGAAGATTCTGGCCGACGACTCGACGCGCATCCGGACGATCGTGGCCGAAGGGCTGGTCGTGGGGCACGTGCTGAGCTTCGTGCGCGACGGCGGACGCCAAGTCGGATACTGGATCAGCCGCGAGCACTGGGGGCGCGGCATCGCGTCCGCGGCGTTGGCCATGTTCCTCCGCTCGGTGCCTGAACGCCCTCTCCATGCGCACGCCGCCAGGCACAACCTCGGCTCCATTCGGGTACTGGAGAAGTGTGGCTTCCGGATCACCGCCGAGAACGACGGGTGGAACAACGGCTGGGACGATGGCATTCCGGAGTGCATCCTTTCCCTCGACGCGCGCGAGCCGCTTGAGTGAACCTTCACCCATGAGCCCGAACTTCGCTCATCACGCCAGAGGAGCTGCTCCTTGCCCACGATCCTCCGCACCGTCGCGCTGCTGATCCTCTCGAACGTCTTCATGACCTTCGCCTGGTACGCGCACCTGCGTAACCTGAGCGCCAAGCCGTGGT
>CAZZAH010000514.1:0-3429 GCA_964652115.1 uncultured bacterium
GTGCCGTCCCACACGACCGCGTGCTCTCCCGCCGCGAACGCGCCGGAGGCGAGGCTCTTCACCGCGCGACCACCGACGTCGTAGATCACCAGCTCCGCGTCGCCTGATGTTCCGATCGAGAAGCGGATCGCCGTGCGTTGGTTGAACGGATTGGGGCGGTTCTCGAACAAGCGCGTGACGCCCGGCTCGGCGCGCACCGGATCATCTCCGACACCCACGAGGCACACGGCACCCAGGCAGTAGGTCGGGATGTTGGCGTCGCCGCGGAAGCTCCAACGCAGCACGGCGCGCAGCTCCTCCGCGATCGCAGGCACGTTGTGCGCCGCGTCGGCGACGCATTCCTGTCCGGCATTTCGAGTGGAGAGGCTGCCGAGCGAGTAGCCATCGATGACGCTGCGGTACTTCTCAGGGCTCGGCGCATCGAGGGCCCGGACGACTTGCGCGTAGTTCGTATCCAACGGAGGGGTGCGGTCGTAGTCGCCGTACGCGCGATTCCCCACTCCGGCTCCGGCGACGCCCAGAACGTCGAAGCCGCGCGCCTGCGGGCACCAGTTTCCTCCCACGTCCGCGTCGGCCAACGGAGTGAAGGGAGCGCCGGACGCCGCGTTGATTCGCACGCAGTCGCTCTCGTCCGGAGGCCCGGACGGGCCGCAACCGCCCGAGTGATAGGCATCACAAAGCGCCTGCATTCCGAGCGTGGTGGCGGCGAGGTGGGAGTTCGCGCCTTCGATCAATCCGGCCACATTATCGCCTGCGGCGAAGAAACCTTGCAGGTTGTCGTTGCCTGAGCATCGGAAGGAGGTCATCCAATCATCCATCATCGCGAAGTCGCCGACCTCCATCGCGGGCGATGGTGTGCTTCCCGTGTACAGAATGACTTGGCGATAGTTGAACAGCTGTTCGGGAAACATTCCGTTGTTGCCGCCCAGGACCCGCACCAGGGGCGCGTTCCAATTGGAGGTGGCGCCGGAATAGTCGAAGCGGTCCCATCGAGTCGGATTGGGAGTCGGATCGGTTGGGCCGGCACCATTCAACACCACGTTGAGCGCATGCTCGACTGCGTTGCGCTCCTCGTCGGCGACGTTGATCGCCAGCATGCACGGCAGCTTGGCGCTCCCATCGATCAGGCGGAAGGAGGGCAGGATCTCGAAGTCGAGGAAGTTTCCGCCGACGGTATCTGGGAGGTAGTAGAACACAGTCGGGGTGCAGGGATAATTTGCGGTGAAGAAGTACTGGACCTGCGTTCCCGGCGTCAGGACGCCGTCGCGGATGATCTCGTTGTTCGAGGAGTTCTCCCCGGCGAAGTCATCGTCCTGCTCCTTGAACTCCGAGGCGAACTTGTTCTTCATCGGACGAAACGCGACGGTCTCCACCGAATCCATCTGTCCAAAGGCAAACTGCGCGTTGGCTCCGACGATATTCAAGCCATCACGCACGACATTCTTCCAGGTTGTATAGGCCGAGAGCACGCCGGGGCCTTCCCGCCGGATGCGGAACCACATCCTCGCCTCCCACTTGGTGGACGACGTCGGCAGTGGGCCGGAGATGACCAGGGAATCTCCCTGAAGCCCCGGGGCTCCCCCGTCGCGATGGAGGTCGAACGTGCAGTCGGCGTTTCCGGCGTTGGTGGACGAGTTGAAGCCAAGCCAACTCTGCCCGAAGCCGTCCTGGAACGCGCCGCCCGGCTCGAGCGCCACGATCGGCACCGCGTTGCCCGGCGTCGCGCAGATGCGCACGTTATCGAAGAGCGGGCTGAAGTTGGTGACTCCGCTGCACGCGCTGGGCGGGATGCCGAAGGCATCGCACGAGGCGAAGATCTCGAAGACCAGACCGACGCTTCTTACGTTCTGCGGCACGCCCTGGTCGGTCGCGCTGACCGTCTGACGAGCACAGCCCACATCGCCGACCCATTGGTACTGTCTCTGGGAACCGACCCGTCCGGACCACATCGTGACTCCGGTGCTTGGGCACACGTAGGGGTAGTAGTTCCAGCCGGCGCGAAAGAAGACGCCGTTCGCCGCGGGCATGTCGGCGTAGATGTCCCACGAGCCGAGGACCCTGTTGTTCGCGTTGCCGAGCGCCGCGAGATCTGCGGGTGGTGAGAAGATCTGCTCGTGCTGACCGAGCGGATGCGTTCCGCCGTTTCCGAAGCCCGCATGTGCTTCGAGCACGTTGCCGGCGAGTCCGCAGGCGCACGATCCGAGCAGGATGTAGTCGGAGACGTCGGCGATACCGAACTGCGTGCCGACTCCGGCCCGACGATGCGCGACCCAGCCTTGGCTTCCGCTCTCGAAGTCGAAGGCCTGCGTTCCGCCCAAGTCGGTCGCGCTCAGATCATCGAATCCGAACGGACCGTAGTCCGTGGGGTATCCGCCGTCCTCGTCCGAAAGCCCGCGTCGGAGGTGAACTCGAAGACCACGCGATAGGAAGTCGCCGCGCCGAAGGTGGCGGCAGGAATCACCAGGTTCGCGACGAGCGGCGCAGCGGGAGTGCCCAGCAATCCGCTATACCCAGACCCGTTGAGCGATACGTCCACCGTGCCTAGGCGTAAGAGCACCCGCGTCGCGTCGCGCCCCGGCTCCGAATCGGCAAAGTACTTGAACGAAAGAGCGACATCGCCGCCCGTGTAGGGCAAAGCGGGACTCTCGAAGCTCTGTTCCCAGTCGTTGCCGTAGCCCAGTCCGCTGTCCCAGCAGAGCGAGTCCGCCAGATCTTCCTGGACGCCTAGCCACGCGCTCGCGAGGCCGGAAAGAATCGGCGCAGGTTGTGCATTTCCGTGACCGGCCCAGCTCGCGGCGTTGATCCTCCGGAAATAGTCTGCGCGGTCCTCGTTCAGGTCGACCGCGTACCAACCCTCCGCTCCGCCGCCCGCGTGGTCAAACGTCCAGGTCTCGCCCGGCACCGCGTAGAGCCCGCCGGAGATGGTTTGCACATACCCGAAACAGACGGTGTCCGCCCGCATGCCCGGCTCCGGCGGTCGCGCCGGCAGGTCGAGCGCCCGAAGTGTCGTTCCTTCGAGCAGCTCGATACCCGACACCTCGACGCCTTGAACCGAGGTGGCCGCCACGGCAATGATGCCGAAGTTGATTAGACACAAGACCAGATTGCGCGACATCTCTGCCTCCTGGCGTGCACGAATAGCGCACGCCATCAACCCCTTCGCGTTCACTTGATCAGAAGCATCTTTCGCTGTGACTCGTAGCCGCCGGCGCGAAGCTGGGACCAGTAGACCCCGGCGCCGAGCTTTCGGCCGTGATCATCGGTGCCATCCCAGGCCAGCGAGTGCTGGCCAGCGGACGTCGGAGCCGAGAGCAGGGTGCGAACGGCACGTCCTCCCACGTCGTAGATAATCAGCTCCGCGTCGCCGGCATGACCGAGCGAGAAGCGGATCACGGTGCGAGGATTGAATGGATTGGGCCGATTCTCGAA
>CAZZAH010000515.1:0-3416 GCA_964652115.1 uncultured bacterium
CGCGAGCGCGAGCTCTTGGCCGTGCAGAAGGAGGCGGCCTTCGCGCGCCAGCAGGCGATGCTGGCCAAGGAGCAGCGCTTCATCGAACGCTTCGCCGCCCACGCGGCCAAGGCGGCGCAGGTCCAGAGCCGCGTGAAGAAGCTCGACAAGATCGAGAAGATCGAGCTGCCGCGTCGACGTGAGGTGGTGCGCTTCGACTTCCGCCGTCCTCCGCGCTCGGGCGATGACGTGCTCGAGCTGACCGGCCTGTCGAAGAGCTTCGGCTCGCGCGTGATCTATGACGACTTCTCCTTCCGCATGCAGCGCGGCGAGCGTTGGTGCGTCATGGGGAGAAACGGCGCGGGGAAGTCGACGCTCTTGAAGATGGTGGTGGGCGCGCTCGAGCCCGACGCGGGCACGGTGCGGCTCGGCGCGTCGCTCAAGGTCGGCTACTTCTCGCAGCAGGCGCTCGATCTGCTCAATCCGGAGCTGACCGTGTTCGAGCAGCTGCAGCACGAGTATCCGTTCGAGACGCAGGGCGTGATCCGCTCGCTGCTCGGCGCCTTCCACTTCTCGGGCGACGATGTCGACAAGCCGATCCGCGTGCTGTCGGGAGGCGAGCGCTCGCGGCTGGTGATGGGGCAGATGCTGCTCGATCCGCCGAATCTCCTGGTGCTCGATGAGCCGACCAACCATCTCGACCTGGAGACGAAGGAGATGTTGGTGAACGCGCTCTCGGGCTTCGAAGGGACGATGCTCTTCGTCTCGCACGATCGGAGCTTCTTGAAGGGGCTCTCGACCAACGTGCTCGAGCTCAAGACCGACGGGGATCGAAAGCCGGTGGTCTTCCCGGGGACCTATGTCGAGTGGGTTTCACGAACGGGGTACGAGGCGCCGGGCGTGCATACCTAGCGGCGCCTCGGACCGAATCGTCTACCGCATCAGCGTGACGCGAGTGGTGCGCCGCTCGCCGCCCGCCTCGGCCACGAGCCAGTAGACGCCGCTCGCGGCCGATCGCGAGTCCCAGCGAAGCTCGTGACTGCCGGCCGGGAGCCATCCCTCCTGGAGCCTTGCCACCGTGGTGCCGTTGGGCGCGACGAGGAAGACGTTCACCATTCCCGACTCGAGCAGCCCGACAGCGAAGCGAAGATCATCGGACGTGGGATTGCCGGATCGGAGCTCGAGGTTGAGCCGCGCCGCCGCCTCGGGCACGCCGCTCATGTTGCACGGATTGGGATCGCAGATCGTGCCGTCGCCGAGATAGTCGCCCCCCTGCGCGCACAGGTTCGCGGTCGTGATCAGGCACTCGCCGGTGCCGGCTTCGCAGCACGCGCCCATGCCGGAGGTCACGCACCCGACGCCCCACGCGCCGACCATATCTCCGCACGGGCTCGTGGACGCGAGGCACGGCGAGCTCGCGTCCACCTCGAGATCGTGTAGATGACCGACACAGAAGAGGGGATCGGCGGAGAAGTTGCCGTTCTGGTTCTCCTGGCTCGCGATGCAATCGGCCCAGTCGCCGCCCACGTTGCCGAAGACATCGCAGCACTCCAGGCTGATCGAGCCGCTGCCGCAGCGCGAGCCCAGCCCGCGATTGAACGCGATGATCGACCGGACCACGCTCACCTGCGCGCCGCCCGAGGCGAAGATGACGCCGTTCCCGCCGCAACGCGCGAAGGTGCAGTTGGTGAAGGTCGCGGTCGAGTTGTTCACCGTGACGGTGGATGCGCCGGTCACCGCGTAATCGGGGCAAGCTTCGGCGCTGATCCGCTCGAACTGGAGGTTGCTCCCGGCGGTGGCGTAGATCGCGGCGCCGATCGCGTGGTTCTGCTTGAGGTAGATATCTTCCACCACGCTGGACGAGCCCATGAAGGCGAGCGCTCCGCCGTAGAACCCTTGGTTGTTCTCGAAAATGCAGTTCCGGATGGTCGGGGAGGAGTTCTCGACCGCGATCGCCCCGCCCCAGTTGAAGCCGGAACTGGCGGATGAACGCCCGCTCACGATGTGAATGCCTTCGATCGTCGTGGTCGGTCCCTCTCCTTGATTGACTAGGAATCCGCGATGGCTGCTGATCTCGTTCGACTGGCAGTCGATGGTGCAGAGCTCGGGGTCGGCCGCGGCGGAACGAACGCTGATCACCTTGCCTCGGAGCGAGAGGTCCCGATTTCCGGGGCCGCGGAAGACGCCTGAGCCGAGGAGCACGATGTCGCCATCGACCGCCGCATCGATGGCCGCTTGGATCGTGGGATAGTCGCCGGTACCGTCCGGCTCGACTAGATATGCGGCCGCGCGCGAGGCCGGAGCGATGAGCAGGCACGCCCCGATCGACGCGACGAGGGAAAACGCGAGCATGGCGGATTGAACTCGAGACATCGAGCACCTCCGGGAGATGGTGCGGCGACGGGGGGGGCGCGTCCATCGCGTCCGACGCCAACTTGACGCGAGCGAGTCTACCGCCGGCGGATACGTCCCGCAATCGCGAAGGCCGCGCCTGTGCGCGCCTGGGCGACCACGCGAGCCGGCGCGCCCGGCGTTCTCTGTTGCAGCGTTGAATCGTCGCTGACGTCACGCGTATCGTTCGCTCCGGGCCCCCGCACCAGTGCCCGCCACGGAGAGGAGATGCCGTGCACCGTGGAGTTGTCGCCTTACTGGCCTTGCTTTCACTTTCCGCCGGTTGTTCCGATCCCGAGGGTCCCCGCATCGCCTGTCTGGCGGAGGGGACGCGCATCGCTTCACCTGCCGGGGAGGTTCGCGTCGAGTCGCTTCGCGTGGGGGATCACGTCTGGTCGGTCGATCCCGCGAGCGGAGAGCGCGTCGACGCGCAGGTCATCGCGGTTCGATCGGCGCGGAAGCCTTGTCTCGAGCTGCGCGCATCGGGTGGCCGCGTGCTTCGCGCCACCGCGGAGCATCCGATCTACGACGAAGAGAGCCACACCTACGTCCCGCTGGGGGAATGGAACGAAGATGCGAATCGTCGAGCGCTGCTCTCGCTCAGTGATGACCAAGTGGAGGCGGCGAGCGTGTCGGTGAAGAGCTCGACGCGAGTGGGCCACGTCTACGACCTCACGGTCGACTCTCGCTTTCACAACTTCATCGCCGAGGGTTTCCTCGTCCACAACAAGACGGGCAACCAGCCGGGACGTGTGCACGATCTCCGTGTGGTCGAGGTGGGCGATACCTTCGCTATTGTCTCCTGCACCATCCCGAGCGGCGCGCAGGGTCCGCCCGATCGTTTCGTATTCCGCTTCCAGGCGGAGCCCGATTCACTTCCCTCCGACCCGGAGCGCGTCTTGGTGTCGGTCGAGCATCCGTTCCGCGGCGACACGCTGACGGTGACAGGACATCCTCTCGTGCATCCGCGGACGTACTCGGTGCGGGTCGGTGTGGACTACTCGTTCGATCCCGGTTTCGACGTTTGGTCGGACAAGGCTTGGTTC
>CAZZAH010000516.1:0-1269 GCA_964652115.1 uncultured bacterium
GCCTCGACAAAGGCTGGATCCATGGACCGCTCCTCCGGCTGAGGTCCGCTCGAGCGAAGCTGCCCACCGGTCCGGGTGGCGCGTTCCTCGCTCGGTTATCGCATCGTCGCCTCCCGACCACTTCGTGAGGAGAATGTCGAAAGGAAGGGCTTGTAACTTGCCGCCCGAGAACCGATCTCATACGATTCGCCGCCGTTCGTGCAGTCGGCGTCACTCCCCGCGGGCGCCGGAAACTCGCCCCGTTCGGGGCGAAAAGAGGAGCAAAGCCTCGATGACCCTCTCGATCGCTCGCTCGATCCCGCGTCTTCATTGGTCCGCGCGAGGCTTGCTCGTCGCGGTGCTCATCGCCGCCGGCATCGCCGCGCCGGCCGTGTCGATCACGCGCGCGGAGTCTTCGCCCGCGGGTCCCGGCGCCGCTTCCGATTCGCTCGCGAAGTCCGCGCCCGCCGCGCCCGACTCCGCGTCCTCCAAGAAGTGGGACGTCGCCGATCCCGGGCTTCCATGCGACACGCTCGACTTCGTCGCCGGGGAAGGCACGTGGATCGATGTCGATGTCGATCCGACCGGCAGGACGCTGGTCTTCGATCTGCTCGGAGATATCTACTCGCTTCCGATCGTGGGAGGGGAGGCGACGCTGCTCTCCGGCGGCTTGCCCTACGAGGTGCAGCCGCGCTTCAGCCCCGACGGCAAGCGCATCCTCTTCACCAGCGATCGCGGCGGCGGCGACAACCTCTGGTTGATGAACGCCGACGGCAGCGAGCGCGCGCAGCTCACCAAGGAGGACTTCCGCCTCCTCAACAATGGCGTGTGGCATCCGAGCGGCGATTACGTCGTGGCGAAGAAGCACTTCACCAGCCGCCGCAGCATGGGCGCGGGCGAGATGTGGATGTACCACGTGCCCGAAGGCGGCGGCGGCCTCCAATTGACGGTGAAGCCGACCGAGCAGAAGGATGTGAACGAGCCCTGCTTCTCGCCCGATGGTCGCTACCTCTACTGGTCGGAGGACATGTCGGACGGGCAATCGTTCGAGTACAACAAGGACCCGAACGGAATCATCTTCGTCATTCGACGGCTCGAGCTCGCCACCGGAGAGATCACCGACGTGGTGCGGCGTCCGGGCGGCGCGGTCAGGCCCCAGATCAGTCCCGATGGACATTCGCTCGCCTTCGTGCGGCGCGAGAGGACGAAGTCGGTGCTCGCGCTCCTCGATCTCGCGAGCGGGGAGATCCGATCGCTCTGGGACAATCTCTCGATCGATCAGCAGGAGAC
>CAZZAH010000516.1:1369-3411 GCA_964652115.1 uncultured bacterium
TGCCCTCGCCCGATGAGCGATGGATCGCCTTCGAGGAGCTCTGGCAGACCTATGTCGCGCCGATGCCGATTTTCGCGCGGACGGTCGAGCTCGCGCCCGAGATGCACAATCTGCCGGCCAAGCGCCTTTCACACGACGGCGGGACCTACCTCGACTGGTCGAGCGATGGCCGGCTCTCGTGGAGCCTCGGGCCGATGCTCTGGAGCACCGACACGAAGGAGCTCTTCGCTCCGGTGCCCGCGAGCGCGGAGGCGAAGCAGGACAGCGCGGCGGTCAAGCCCGACAGCTTGGACCTCGGCTGGAGCGAGCCGAGCGACATCCCGAGCACCGACCTCTACCTCGTTGGCGCCCAACTCCTGCCGATGACCGAGGTCGAGTCGATCGCCGACGGCGTCGTTCACGTGAAGGGAAACCGCATCGTCGCGATCGGAACGCGCGCCGAGGTGCCGGTCCCCGCGGGCGCGCATTCGATCGACTGCGCGGGCAAGACGATTCTCCCCGGATTGATCGACGTGCACGCCCACACCGGCTCGAGCGATGGTCGTCTGCTCGCGCAATCGAACTGGGCCTTCTGCGCGAACCTCGCCTTCGGCGTCACCACCACTCACGATCCGTCGAACGACTCGCAGATGATCTTCGCGGAGTCGGAGCTGGTGAAGCGCGGCGACCTCCTCGGCCCGCGCGTGCTCAGCACCGGTACGATCCTCTACGGCGCGGAGGGCGAGTTCAAAGCGGTGATCAACTCCTACGACGACGCTCTCCGCGCGATTCGACGCACCGCCGCCTGGGGCGCCAACTCGGTCAAGAGCTACAACCAACCGCGCCGCGAGCAACGGCAGATGGTGATCAAGGCGGCGCGCGAGCTCGGCATCCTGGTCGTGCCGGAAGGCGGCTCGACGCTCAACTACAACATGACCCACTTCCTCGACGGCCACACCACGCTCGAGCATGCGGTGCCTGTGGCGCCGCTCTACGATCCCGAGCTGCGCCTGATGGGCCGTTGGAACACCGGCTACACGCCGACCCTGATCGTCGGTTACGGCGGCATCTGGGGCGAGAACTGGTGGTATCAGCACAGTGCGGTGTGGGAAGACGAGCGCCTGCTCCGGTTCGTGCCGCGCTCCGTGGTCGATGCTCGCTCGCGCCGGCGCGTGATGGCCCCGGAGGAGGAGTACCACCACTTCGATCTCGCCCGCACCGCGGCCGAGGTGGAGAAGCGCGGCGGCAACGTCGAGCTCGGCGCGCATGGACAGATGCAAGGGATCGGCGCGCACTGGGAGCTCTGGATGTTCGGTCAGGGGGGCATGAGCAACCTCGAGGCGCTCCGCTGCGCGACCACAAACGGCGCGCGCGCCCTCGGCCTCGATCACGCGATCGGCAGCTTGAAGCCCGGTCTCCTCGCCGACCTGATCGTGCTCGACGGAGATCCTCTCAAGGACCTCAAGCAGTCGGCCAATGTGCGCTACACGATGATCAACGGCCGGCTCTACGACGCGCGCACCCTGGAAGAGCTCGAGCCGACCAAGCGCGCGGCGCCGGTGCTTCCGTATCTCGAGCCGATGCCGGCGGAGGCGGCGACCTTCGACTGCGAGGCGATGGGGGAGTAGCGCCGCGGGAAGCAGGCGAGCGCTAGGTGACGGTATCTCGCGGCCGCGCGACGTGCCGCTTCCAGCTTCCGTCTCGAAGGATGCTCGCGATCTCGTCGAGCGCGCGCACGACCTCGTCGTCACGGTTGTAGAAGTGCGGCGCGAGGCGGATGCCCGCTCCCGGCCGATAGTCGACGATCACCTCTCGCGCGAGAAGCTCGCGTGAGACTTCGTAGGATTGCGGCGGATCGATGCTCACGGTGCCGCCTCGACGATTCGGATCGAGCGGCGAGCGCAGGGTCCATCCTTCCTTCTGTCCCCGCGCCATGACCAGCGCGGTCTGACGCATGCTCTTGGTACGGATCGCGTCGACGCCGGCTTGCGCAACGATCTCGAGCCCCGCCTCGGCCGCCATCAAGGCCGGGACCGCGGGCGTGCCGTGGAGGAAGCGCCAAC
>CAZZAH010000517.1:0-2212 GCA_964652115.1 uncultured bacterium
ATCGAGTGGCGATGCACCACCTGGAGAATCCGCGGGCAGCCGTAGCATGCCTGGGTCAAGGTCGCGCGATGACGCCCGATCTCGATCGGAGCGGTCGGCGGCAGCAGCGACGCCGCAGTGAGGCCGATCCAGAGCACCGCTTCGTGATTCGCGATCGAGGCCGGATCTTCATTCTGCCCGCCCTCGATGCCGAACGCGATGCACCCACGCTCGTGCATGTACTTGAGGAGCACGCTGTCGATCTGGTCGAGCAGCCCAAGGATGAGCGGCAGGGGAAAGTTGTACGCGAAGTGTCGCTGCGGCGCCCCGTCCATGATCATCGCGAAGGGATAACCGTCCGACGACGTCGTGTGCAGATCGAGGAAGTAGACCGCGCCCTTCGATCGATCGATCGCGGCGTTGATCGCTGCCAGAAGCTCGAGCTGTTCTTCATCCTCGGGGTCGGTGATCGATTCGGCGTCACGCAGGGCATCGAGTCGCTTTGCGTTCCACCCGCGATTGAGGTCGCGCGAGAGGAAGCGTTGCTTGCGGCTGAGCGCCTTCCGATTCCCCGCCAGCAGAACGAGCTCGCCCGAGAGCGGAAGCTCGAGCACCTCGAGCCGCTCGATCAGGCGTCGCCCCGCGTGTAGCCCCGCGGCTTCGTTGCCGTGAATGCCGGCCACGACCAGAAGAGTATTGCCATCCTCCGGCCGGCCCATGCGACCGATGACCCGCTCCACCTGCGTCTCGCGCACGGTCGTCCGCTCGTCCAGCGCTTCGTCGGGGGCGGACATGCCTACTCGTCGAGCTTCTGCTCGAGCAGCTCGGCCGCGATGTCCATGAAGTCGTGCTCGGTCACGATGCCGACCAAGCGCGCGTCGTGAACGACCGGCAAGCAGCCGATCTTGTTTCGCCGCATCAAGCGAATCGCTTCCAAGGTCGGGGTCTCCGGCTGAACCGTGATGAGCTCGCGCTTCATGATCTCGGAGGCGGAGACGGCATGCGTGTGCTGTCCGTACTTGCCGCGCGCGAGAAGGCGAAGCACCGAGCGATAGGAGATCAGGCCCACCAGCTTCTGATCGGCGTCCTCGACCGGGATGTAGCGAATCTTCTCCCACTCCATCAGGTTCGCGACGAGGTCGACCGATTCGTCCTCACGCACCGAGAAGATGTCGGTCGTCATGTACTGCTCGACCTTGAAGTAGTTGTGCTTCCAGCCCCCGGCCTCGTGCAGTCGCACCGGGTCCCAGTCCGCCACGGGCAGTCCCTCCTGTTGCCGCGACACGATGGCCGCGGTGATGGCGTTGAGCCTCTCGCCGACGGTGCCGGTGTCGCGAAGAGACTCGAGCGACTTCATGATCCACTTGGAGCCGGTCATGCCGGTCCGAACGCGCTTCTCGATCACGCCGAGGTAACGCTGGATGTCCTCACGCCGAATGCCTCGACGGAAGAGCCCCGCCTCGGCCAACGGCAGGAGCTCATCCAGAATCAGACGATCGGCCAGCGACTCGCGTCCTTCGAGCCAGGTGAAGTGCGCGTTCAATCCATGCCGCGCCGCGTTGACGAAGTTCAACTTCGCGTGATCGAAGCGGATGAGCTGCGTGATGTCCTGGTAGTCGTGCGAGAGGCTGATGATCATGCCGTACCAGAAGGCGGCGTTGGCCATCTCGTCCAGGATGGTCGGGCCTGAGGGTAGCACGCGATTCTCGATCCGAAGGTGCGGCTTGCCGTCGGTGATGCCGTAGCAGGCGCGATTCCAGCGATAGACGGTGCCGTTGTGTAGGCGGAGCACCTTCAGCTCCGGGATCTCGCCGCGGCCGAGGAGCTCGAACGGCTCCTCGTCGATCTCGGTCCCGATCAGGGTGCGGAAGCGCGCGATGTCCTCACGATAGATCTCGAGCACCGAGCCCTTGACCCAATGGTTGCCGAAGGTCACGCGCGGGCTGGCGTCTCGGATGTGATGCGAGGAAGAGCGCGTGTCGACCGACTGCTGGAAGAGCGCGATCCGCGTCTCGGCCCAGAGCCGCCGCCCGAAGAGAAGCGGCGAGTTGACCGCCGCCGCCAGGCATGGGCCTGCCGCCACCTGCGCCACGTTGTACAGGTTCGGGAATTCCTTCGCCCCGACCTGAAAATGGAGCTGAAAGCTCGTATTGCACGCTTCGAGCATCACCGAGTCGTGCTTTAACAGAATCTCGTCGAGCCCCTTGATGTAGAACTCGTAGTCGCCGCCGCG
>CAZZAH010000517.1:2312-3399 GCA_964652115.1 uncultured bacterium
AGCGCGCCGGGCGCGGGCCGCCAGGTCTCGTCGATCAGGAACATCTCCTGCTCGGCGCCGATGCGGCGAACGCCTTCTTCGATCATCCCGTGCTCGAGCATGTGCTCGAGCGCCTGCAGATCGTCGAGCAGCGCGCGCATGAAGTCGCGCCGGCGGCCACCCTCGAATTCGTGATCCACTTGGTTAGGTTTCATAGCCCGCGGATGGTATCGGCGAACCCGAGGGAGGGTCAATCGGAGCTTGGATCTCGCTCGAGAAGCGCCGTGATCACGCGCAGAGCGGCCGCGGCGATCGCTTCGGGCCCGAGGTGCTCCTGTCCAAGCGCGATCCAGTCGGCCTCGGTCACGACCTCGGGGCGCGGGAGGCTCGCATAGAGATCGAGCGCATGTCCGCCGGTCACGGCGATCGGGACGAGGGATGCGCCGCGTCCGACCGCGACCTCGGACTCATCCACGGTGCCCGGGCCTCCCTCGATCACGACATAGATCGAGGCGAGGGACGCGAGGAGCACCCGCCGCTCCGCCATGCTCGACCCTGCGGAGTACGTGACGCCATAGCCGCATGCGTCCATCCCGGCCGGAAGGAGGTGGAACACCTTCGGTTCGAGGCCGAGGCGCTCGCGCGCTTCGAAGAACGCGGTGCCGAAGGCCTGGCCGACGCCGCTCACGCCGCCGGTCAGGAGGACGACCTCCGATTTCTCCGCCAGTGCTTGCCCAAGCGCGATCGAGATCGCCTCGGAGAGGGGATCGAAGAAGCTCGTGCTCCCCAGGATCGCCACGCGTGGGCCTTCGGGGAGCTTGGCGGCCAGGTCGTTCAGCTCTCCATCCATCATTCTGCCTCCTTCGCGCGTGGCGCGGCGTCGAGCCCGAAACGATCGAGCACCTCCGCGAGATGAAGCACCGGAAGCCTCAACCCGCGGGCGCGCAGCCCGGCCTCGAGCTGAAAGGCGCAGCCGGGATTGGCGGTGATGATCATCTCCGCTCCGCTTTTGACGATGTGGTCGAGCTTTCGCGCGAGCAGTCGATCGGCCAACTCGGGCTGCGTCAGGTTGTAGATCCCGGCCGCGCCGCAGCACCAGTCCGACTCC
>CAZZAH010000518.1:0-3392 GCA_964652115.1 uncultured bacterium
CCGCCTGCGCGAACTCCTCGACCGAGCGCTCGATCTCCTCGATCGTCATCGCCGACCGGCCGCTCCGATAGCCGAAGAAGAAGTCGAAACCGGGCGACGACGATCGTTCGTCCTCTCGCTCGCTGAAGAGGCCGGCCTGGGTGTGGTAGCCGGGATCGCCGATCTGAAGGATGTAACGACAGCCGAGCGCCTGCACCGCGCGCACCCCTTCGCGGATCGGCTTGATGAAGCGGTCCTGGCTGATCCGCGGGTACTCGAGCGGTGACCAACGTTGGTTGTTGACCGTGATGGTGGCCGAGATGATCGCGCCCACGCCATGCTCGGCGAAGCGGCGCTCGAAGTGCGCCCAGGCCGGGTTCACCGCGCCATCCCAGAAGGCGTAGCGCCCGCCGATCGAGGAGCGCAGAACGCGGCTCCGGAACTCGACCCCCTTGATCGTGAGCGGCTGGAAGATCGGGCTCATGCTCCCTCGCCTTTCGTCTGCCGCCGCAGGAACTCCACGATCGGTGCCGCCACCCCTTCCGGATCGTCGATGAACGGCCAGTGGCCGCTGCGCTCGAGGTAGCGGTACTCGATGCCCGGATAGACCTCGCGATGCGCTTCGGCGAAGCGGATCGGGATGTACGGATCTCGCTTCCCCCAGATCACCAGTGCGGGCCGCGCCATCGCGCGAAAGCTCTCGACCGGGATCGGCACGATGCGAAGCACGTCGGTCGCGCGGTAGAGCTTCAGGATCGCGTGCCGCGTGCCGGCGTCGAACTCGCGCCACATCCGATCGATGAAGGGCTTCGGCAGCGGTCGCGCTCGGCCTCGCTTGACGTTGAGGTCGAAGAACGGCCGGTTCATCGCCGCCTGGAGCAGCTCGCCCGCGATCGGCGTGCGCCACACCTTGGCCAGCAGGTACCACCGATAGCCGACCACCGGCGGCGCGTTGATGATGACCATGCTCCGGAACGCTTCGGGGTGAGCCCCGGCCCAGAGCTGGCCGTGCCAGCCGCCGATGTCGTGCACCACGACGTGCACCCGATCGATCCCCAGCTGGGCGAGGACCGCCTCGGTGAAGCGGTTGTAGCCCGGGACCGAGTAGTCGAAGTCAGCCGGCTTGGAAGCACGGCCGAAGCCGGGGAGGTCGAAGGCGAAGGCGCGAGCGAACTGGCCGACCCGGCCGACCAGATCCTCCCAATCGAGGCTGGAGCCTGGGTTTCCGTGGAAGAAGACCACCGCCTCGCGGGCGTCCGCCGGGCCCGCTTCGATCCAGGGGACGCGCACGCCGGCGATCACGGCCTCGCCCTTTCTGACCGGAGATTGAACCATGGCCGAGAAATCTACCAGAAGGTCCGCTTTCCCCGCGACGTCGAATCCGGCTGGCCGCGCTCGGAAACCTAGGGCCGCAACCTTCGGCTTAGGCGAAGGGCCCGCGAATCGCTATTCTTTGCCGAGGCTTCGGTCCCCTACTCCGGCGGGACTAAGCCGTTTACGTCGTCGGGGCCCTTACCTATCGCGGCTCCGACCTCACTGGGGATGTGGCCTCACTAGGGTTTGGCCTCACTAGGGAAGGATGCGTGGTGCCCGACCGATCGCTCGAGAGCTCGGTGACCGCCGCGTCCGCCATGGCGGTTCCTCGGGATGAGGTCTTCCTTCGCGCGTGCCGGCGTGAGCCGGTCCCCTTCACGCCGATCTGGATCATGCGGCAAGCGGGCCGCTACCTCCCGGAGTACCGCGAGCTCAAGGATCGCTACGACTTTCTGACGATGTGCCGCACGCCCGAGCTCGCGACCGAGGTCACGCTTCAACCGGTGCGAAGGCTCGGCGTCGACGCCGCGATCCTCTTCAGCGACATCCTCATTCCGGTCGAGCCGATGGGCGTTGGCCTCCGCTTCGATCCCGGACCGATGCTCGACCACGCGCTCGACAGCGAGGAGACGATCGGCGCGCTTCCTCCGGTCGACATCGAGGCGAGCTGCGGCTTTGTGATGGACGCGATCCGGATGCTGCGTGGCGAGCTCAAGGGGGTCGCGCCCTTGATCGGGTTTGCCGGTGCGCCGTTCACCCTCGCCGCCTATCTGGTCGAAGGGCCGAAGAAGCAGACGAAGGGCTCGCCCAACTTCGACAAGGTGGTGCGCCTCGCCTTCGAGCGGCCCGATCTGCTCGAGCAGCTGCTCAACTACCTCACCACGGTCACGGCTGACTATCTCTCGGCGCAGATTCGAGCCGGGGCGCAGGCGGTGCAGCTCTTCGAATCGTGGGGCGGCATCCTCGGCCCGCGCGAGTTCTCGCGCTTCGCTCTGCCGTTCGTGCAGGAGGTGATCCGCCGCTTGCCGAAAGACCGCGGCCCGGTGATCTACTTCACGCTGAACGGCGGGCACCTGCTCAACCTGCTCGACGATTCGGGCGCCGACGTGATCGGGGTCGACTGGCGGACGCCGCTCGATGAGGCGCGCAAGAAGCTAGGCAGCCGCGTCGCTCTTCAGGGCAACCTCGATCCGCGTGCCCTCTACGCCACGCCGGAGAAGATCGGCGAGTTCGCGCGCGACGTGCTCGATCGCGCGAGCGGCGGCCACGTGTTCAATCTCGGACACGGGATTCTGCCCGACACGCCGGTCGAATCGGCGCAAGCGCTGGTCGAGCATGTGCACAGGCTCTCTCGAACCGGAATCGAGGTGCGATGATGGTCACTCCTCCGCGAGTCACCCCGGAGCTGCTCAAGAAGTACGATCGCCCGGGGCCGCGCTACACCTCCTATCCGACGGCGGTGGAGTTTCATGAGGAGTACAACCACGAGGCCTACCTCGAGAGCCTGGCCGAGGCGGCGACCCGCACCGACGATCCTCTTTCGCTCTATCTCCACCTTCCGTTCTGCGAGGAGCGCTGCTCCTTCTGCGGCTGCCACGTCATCATCACGAAGAAGCGCGAGATCTCGGCCGAGTACCTGGGCTATCTCCATCGCGAGATCCGCGAGGTGGCGAAGCGGCTCGGCGGACGACGCAAGGTGGTGCAGTACCACTGGGGCGGCGGCACCCCAACCTACCTCGCGCCGGCGGAGATGCGCGCGCTTCACGCGGTGGTGGCCGAGAACTTCGAGATCCAGCCCGGCGCCGAGGTCGCGATCGAGGTCGATCCGCGGGTCACCTCGCACGAGCAGGTCGATCTGCTGCGCGAGCTCGGCTGGAATCGCCTCTCGATGGGCGTCCAGGACTTCAATCCCGAGGTACAGGAGGCGATCAATCGCCATCAGACCGAGGCGGAGACGCGCGAGCTTTACCAGTACTGCCGCGAGGTCGGCTTTACCTCGATCAACCTCGATCTGATCTATGGCCTGCCGCTCCAGACCCCCGAGGCGTTCAAGCGGAATCTCGAGATCACGATGGCGATGCGGCCCGATCGCGTTGCGC
>CAZZAH010000519.1:0-3380 GCA_964652115.1 uncultured bacterium
CCGCGATCTCCGGGGCCTTGTCGCGGTAGCGGATCTGATCGAGCACCTCGAGGCCGCCTTGGCGGCAGAGGCCGCGGCCGCCGAGGCTCCGCGTTTGCGTCTCCGCGCCGGCGTTCGCGGTCGCGCTCATGTAAGGAATGAGGTAGCGGAAGCGCTGCGCCGCGCGCGAGCCGTCGGCGGTCAGGTACACGGTCTCGGTGTCGACGTGGACGAGCGACGCTTCCCAATCGACGATCCGGCTTTCGATCGCCAGGCGCTCGCTCTCGCGGCGGACGACGTTGATCTTCTCCTCGAGCGAGACCGACTCCCACGGCGTGACGACCGCCGACGAGTAGTCGCCCTCCGGCTTCGGCATCGGCACCTTCGAGAAGTCGACCACCGAGCGGCCCGCGGTACGGCGCGCCCAGGTCAGCGCTTGATCGGCCGCGCGACGAAGTCCGTCCTCGCTTAAGTCCGACGTCGCGGCGTAGCCGAGGCCCGAGCCGTCGACCACCGTGATCATCGCGCCCACGTCGACCGACGACGCGGCGGGCTGCACCACGTTTTGGCGCACGGAGAGTGCCTCCGTCTTCTCCTCCACGTAACGCAAGGAGCAGAAATCCGCCTTCGGTGCCACGCGGCGGAATCGTTCGGCAAGCTGATCGTTCATTCCTTCCTCCGTTCCGTCGATCCGGTCCGTGCTCATCGCACTCGGACTAGGCGACGGATCATTCGACCGGCCTCGGTCTCGAGCACAGCGAAGTAGACGCCGCTCGGGAGATCCGAGCGCGAGGGTTGCCATTCCACGCGGTGCGTGCCGCGCGGCAAGTTGCCATCGATGAGGGTCTCGACCCGCCGACCTGTCGGGTCGAACAGTTGGAGCGTCGCCGGTCCATCGCGATCGAGCGCGAAGGACAGCTCCGCTCGGTCCCTCACCGGATTGGAAGACAAGGTCAGCCCAACCGGGATCGTCGAACCACCGGCCGCGATTCCGGTCGCCTCCGAGAGATCGAAGACGAAGAGCCCGCGCTCCATGTCGGAGCCGATGACGGTCCCGCTCGGCATCCAGTGGACCCCCCAGAGCCCGTTGAAGTGCGCGAAATCGTCGTCGGGATAGGTGTCGAAATACGCGATCTCCGAGATGGAGGCGAGATCGTTGCAGTCGAAGACCCGAAGGCCGCTCCGGTAGTTCGCCTCGAGAAGGAAGCGCCCGCGACCGGTCTGGTTGTGGTCGATCGCCGCGTTGCCGTTCGAGAAGGCGCGAACGTAGAAGGGATGCGCTGGATCGGCGACATCGATCTGGTAGGTCGTCGACTGGTTCACCTGCTGGCGCACCTCATCCAGCTCATCGCCGAGGAAGAAGGTCGCCGCGTCGTCCGAGAGCCAGCCATAGTGACAGTACCTGAGGTTCGGATAGCGCACGTGGGCCAGGCGACGGAGCGCCGCCTTGTCGGTCACGTCGATGGTGTAGAAGCCGTCCGCACCGGCGCAGGCGTAGGCGATCTCGCGCCCCGCCAGCGGCCCGCTGGTGAAGGACCGAACGACGATGTCGTGCACGTACACGAACGTCTCGTCCTTCGTGTCGTGCGGTTCGGTCCAGACCATCGGTCCCGGGGTCGGATGAAGAGGGTCCCTCAAGTCGTAAGGCAGGATCCCGCCGTGGCCGAGGTTCGATCCGCAGAGGTACGCATAACCGCTCTCCGGGTTGATCCGGATGGTGTGGACCGTCTTCAGGCCGCCGGTCGTGACCGTGCTCGCGAGCGACACCACGCCTTGATCGATCGAGCGAAGGTCGATGACCTGCATCCCTTCGCCCTCGCGATCGGCCACGACATAGGCGAACTCGCCGTAGGTCGTGATCTCCTTCCAGAGCGACCCTGGGCTTGGAATGAAGCCGACGATCCGCGGCTGCTTCGGGTCGGTGATGTCGACGAAGCCCGCACCGGAATTCGTGCCCAGGATCGCGTACTCCCGTCCGCTCGGCGAGACGTAGCCCCAGAGGTCGCTGGCGTTGGTGCTCTGTCCGGGGAAGAGTCCAAGCGGCACCCACGCGAGAAGGCTGACCTTCGACGCCGCCATGCCGAGCACCCGGCCATCGGGCGCCGGCGCGAGCGCGCTGCCGGAGTGCCCCGGTCCACGATAGGGAGGCTGGCGATCCCCTTCCTCGAGGCCGTCGTGAAGCGCATCGGCGCGCAACGGTGAAGCGCAAAGCACGAAGCTCAGCGCGATAATAATGCCGGTCACGAGCTCGGTCGCAAGGGTGGGGAAATGCGGCGCGCCGCGGGCCGTCTCTTGACCGAGACGGCCGCCTGCGGAGAGGCCGAGCTGCTTCACGAACACCTCCATGGGGCGCGAGTCCCTCAGGACCTCGAAGATTAGCAAAGCGATTCGCGGCGCCGGAAGCCGCAATTCCGCGGTCGCGCGACCCCTCGGGACCCGCGTACTCTCGACCCGAGATGGAAACCGATCCCCTCCTCCAGTTTCGCGACGAGTTCCCGATCCTCGAACGCGCCACCTACCTGGTGAGCCACTCGCTCGGCGCGATGCCGCGCGGCGCGCGACGGGGGCTCGAGGCGTACGCGCAGGCCTGGGATCTCCGCGGAGTCCGTGCCTGGAACGAGGGCTGGTGGAGCCTTCCGATCGCGGTCGGAGACCGTGTCGCGAGGGTGATCGGCGCCCCGCCGGACAGCGTCGCCATGCAGCCGAACGTGACCCTTGCCACCGCGCTCTTCCTCTCTTGCTACCGGTTCTCGGCGCCGAGGAATCGCCTGGTCACGACCGCGCTCAACTTCCCCTCGCTCCTCTACCTCTTCGACGGGGTCGACGGGGCCGAGGTGGTGCGCGTTCCGAGCGACGACGGCATCCACATCGACGCCGATCGGCTGCTCGCCGCGATCGACGAGCGGACGCGCGTGGTCGCGATCTCCCACGTACTCTTCCGCAGCAGCTTCACTCAGGAGGTGGAGCGAATCGCGGCGCGGGCGCGCGAGGTGGGCGCGGCGATGCTGCTCGACGTCTACCAGTCGGCCGGCTCGGTGCCGCTCGATGTAACCGCGCTTGGGCTAGACGCCGCGGTGGGCGGTTGCCTGAAGTGGCTCTGCGGAGGACCGGGCGCGGCCTTCCTCTACGTGCGGCCCGATCTTCAGGATCAGCTCGAGCCGCGCATCACGGGATGGCAGGCGCATCAAGATCCCTTCGCCTTCGCTCCGCCGCCGATCACGCGCGCGCCGGGGAGTTGGCGTTTCCTCCACGGCACGCCCGCGATCCCGGCCTTGATGGCCGCCGAGGCGGGGCTCGAGATCGTTGCGCAAGCCGGGGTCGACGCGATCCGCGCCAAGAGCATGCGCCAGACCGCGCTGGTCATGGCGCGGGGACAGAAGGAAGGATGGACCCTGCGCTCG
>CAZZAH010000520.1:0-3361 GCA_964652115.1 uncultured bacterium
GCCACCGCCTCGAAGTGCGCGCGAAGACCGTCCTGGGTCGGCTTGTTGTAGTAGGGCGTGACGACAAGCGCACCGCTCGCGCCGAGATCGCGCGCCATCATGGTCAGCTCGATCGTGGTCGCGGTGTCGTTGCTCCCGGTCCCGGGCACGACCCACGCGCGGCCCGCGGCGCGCGCCACCACGCGAGAGATCACGCGCTTGCGCTCCTCTAGCGTGAGGGTCGCGCCTTCGCCGGTCGTGCCGGCGGGAAGGAAGCCCTGCACGCCGCCTTCGAGCAAGCGATCGATCACGCGATCCATCGCGTCGAGGTCGACCGCGCCGTTCTTCATCGGGGTAACGATCGCAACCGAGAGTCCTTCGAACATCGCTCCTCCTCGTCCCTCTGGACCGGCCGCCGGCGGCCTCGTTGGGTTGCGCAGCATAGCGAGCGCGCGAGCGGCGCGCCAGAAGGAGCCTAGCTACCGACCGCGATTCGAGCTCCGGTTCGCGCGGATCGCCGGCCACTCGCCGCGGAAGACAACGCGCGCGGGGCCCTCGAGCCAGAGCCACGCGGGGTCGGCATCGGCGCTCACGCGGAATCGATCGCCGCCACGGCTCGAGAGCGAGATCGGCAGACGGCGCCCCTGCTCGACCGCCCAGGCCGCGCTCGCGAGAAGTCCCGAGCCGCAGGCCAGAGTCTCCCCTTCCACGCCGCGCTCCCAGGTGCGGACTCGCACCACGCGCCCCGCGAGCGACACCAGGTCGACGTTGGTGCCTTCTCTTCCCAGCGCGGGCCAGGCTCGGATCGCGGGGGCGATCCGCGCGAGGTCGATCGCGTCGACATCGAGTACGGGAATGATCCAGTGCGGCACGCCTGCGTCGTAGAAGGCGGGCGCGGCGCCGGCGAGCAGCGTTCCGGCCGGAATCGGCGGCAGCTTTCGTGGAAGGGGCAGCGCGCGCGGCGCGGGCGTCCGGAGCGCGATGCGGGCGCCGCTCGCCCGCGCGTGCAACAGCGTTCGGCCGAAGCGAAAGCGCAGCGTCGCGCCGGCGGTTGAGCTCAAGAGCACGCGAGCGACCGAACGCGCACCGTTTCCGCAGTAGGCGGCGACTCCACCATCGGCGTTCCAGTAGCGCACGCTCGCGGCGCTGCCCGCAGGATCGTCGTGCAGCCAGAGAAACCCATCGCCGCCGATTCCGCGATGCCGATCGAGCAGATCGCGAATCACCGTGCGGCGGGGCGGATCTTCGGCCTTGCCCCGCGCGTCGATCAGCACGAAGTCGTTCCCGGCGCCCTCGACCTTGAGGAAGCGAAGCCGCGCCTTGTCATCGGTGCTCACGGTTGCGCCTCCCGCACCCGCGGCAACGAGAGATGGATCTCGTCCAGCTTTCGGAGCGGCCGGACCTCGAGCGCATGCGGAAACTCGACCCGCGGCTCGGTCGAGTCGGGCAGCGCGTTCGCGTTCAGATCACGATAGGCGCGGAGGTGATAGACGCCGGCCGGCACGTCCGACCACGCGAACTTCTCGGTCTTCGCGGTGCGCACCACCTCGCCGTCCGCACTGAGCAGGTCGACGGGAAGATCGGTCGCGCAGTACGCGCTCTCCGCGCTCGCCGCCTGCATCGTTTCGTCGAGGCGAAGGAGCGCCGCGCCGATGGTGAGCGAGTCGTCGGCGGTCAGCGCCGTCGCCTCGCCGCTGCCGCGTAAGAAGCGCCGGCGGATCGCCTCGATCAGTCCCGCGTCCTCTCCCCCTTCGGCCCCACGAAGGAAAGCGCGGAGGCTGTCGCGCTCGGCGCGTGACGCCTGCAGCGTCTTTCGCGCGTTGTTCGCCACGCAGGAGCTATCGACCGCCGTCCCCGCGACCGTGCCCGGCTCATCCGACGCCGCGAGGTAGATCGGAACGTCGTGGATTCCGCGCGAAGTGTCACTCACCACGACCGGATCGGGCAGGAAGCCCCAGAAGTCCGACTCGGGATCGTGCTCTTCGTCGCGGTCACGGTCGTAGAAGGCGGCTAAACGCAGCGGGCGCCCGCGCGGGAGGAAGGTCAGCGTGAAGGTGCCGTCATCCTTCGCCTGGCCGTAGCGCAACGGATCGGGCGGATAGCCGGGCCGCGTGGTGTCGGGGGGCGCCGAGTCCCACGGCCAGACGTAGAGGGCAACTCCCTTCGCTGGATAGCGCGCGCCGATCACGCGGCCTTCGATCGTGCCGCCGTCGAGCGAGTCGCCGGTCGAAAAGCCGAGCGACCACGGGGTCGCGATCGGGTTCTTCCGGCGATCGAGCGCGGTGGTGGCGAGCGACGCGACGTAGGTCCGCCCCTCCTCGAAGGGATGCTCGAGCTGGAGGATCCAGATGTTCTCTCGCCAACGCCGCGATCGAAGCCCGATCGGCGGGCTCAAGGTGAACGCGCTCTCGACCGTGCGGCGATTCATCGGCTCGCTGAAGGTGAAGGAGAGGCTATCGACCAGCGGCACCCGGACCGCATTCGAATCCGGGAAGCTCCGCACCACCCGCGGCGCGGAGCGATCCTCCGGACCGCCGCTCGGCGACTCGACGTGCGCGCAGCCTACGAAAACCGCGATCGCGATCATGAGCGAGATGGCGAGCATCGGGGATGCTCGATACATCGCGCGCGTGGGCGGCAATCCTCGCATGGAGCTCACGCGCCGATCCGAGATTCGAAAAGGCCTACCGAGTGGTCGCACCTACTCGCCGTGTCCGCCCATCGACCAGGCGAGGATCGCCTTCTGCCCATGCAGACGATTCTCCGCTTGATCGAAGACCACCGACTGCGGGCCGTCCATCACCTCGTCGGTGATCTCTTCCCCGCGATGCGCCGGCAGACAGTGCATCACGATTGCCTTGGGGTCGGCCTTCGCGAGCAGCGCGGCATTGAGCTGGTACGGCGGGAAGACCTTGCGGCGCTTCTCCGCCTCGGCCTCCTGTCCCATGCTGGTCCAGGTGTCGGTGTAGATGACGTGCGCGCCGCGCACCGCTTCCTCGGCCGAGCGGACGATCGACACGCGCCGTCCCTTCGCGCGCGCCATCGTCGCCGGGTCAGGGTCGTAGCCTTCGGGCCCCGAGAAGACGAAGTCGAAGTTGTACGCGCAGGCCGCATCGATCCACGAGTTCACCATGTTGTTGCCGTCGCCCAAGTACACGACCTTGATCTGGTCGAGGTTGAATCCCTTCTCCTTCACCGTGAGGAGATCGCAGAGCACCTGACAGGGATGCACCAGATCCGTCAGCCCGTTGATGATCGGAATGCTCGAGGCGGCGGCGAGATCTTCCACCTGCTTCTGGGCGAAGGTGCGGATCATGATGCCCGACAGGAAGCGGCTCATCACGTTTCCGACGTCATGGATCGACTCGCGCTTCCCGAGGCC
>CAZZAH010000521.1:0-3361 GCA_964652115.1 uncultured bacterium
GGGCCGCCTCCCAAAGCGCGCCCAAAGCCGGATCAAAAAAGACGCAAAAGAGAGGGCGAAGCGTCGGACCCCGGATCGCCCTGAGGCAGTGCTTGCATGGACCGCGTGAGCCGAGCTGCCGGCCGCTCCTCTCGCCGGAAACCGCTTTCGCCGCAACCGGCCGGTCTGCCATCCTCTTCACGAGCGTTTCGCTCCGAGGATCACCGAGAAGAGGAGCGCTCCCGGTCAACCCCCCAAGCCCGCGAGGGCGGCACATGCGCGCCGAGTCATGCGAGATCGGTCCCGAGGCATCGAGTAAAGGGGGAAGCATGTTCCGGCAGAGGATCCGCTCGACCGTATTACACCCATCGATCATCGATCGCAGTGCATCGATCCAACGACGGAGCTTCACTTGCGCCGTCATCGTCGCCTCCGCATTGCTCTCGCCGGGCGCCTCCTTCGCGGAAGACTGGTCCGGTTCGATCGCGGACGAACCGGTCTCCTTCGACGACGATCAGGATGCTCGAGGCGTGCAGCTTCAGGCGAACAACAGCGGCGTGACCGCCTTCTGGGTCGAGGACGTGAACGGCGCCGGCGAGATCCACTACGGGGCCGCTTCTTCGGCAGGTCCGTGGAGCTCCGAATCAGGCGACCGGCAGCTCAGCTTCTCCGACGGCCATGGGGTGTTCGAGGAGCCATCGATCGCCTTCGCCTTCCAATCGAGGATCGTGGTCTGGAGCGAGGTCCACCAATCGGCGCGAGAGATCCACTTTGGAATCAGCACCGACAGCGACGCGCACTACTCGAGTGAGTCAGCCGATCTTCTGCTGAGCGATCCGGCCAGCGCGGTCGACGCCGGGGTGCCCTCGGTCGTGACGGTGAATCAGCAAGCGATCCACGTCGTGTGGGCCCAAGCAGTGAACGGGGTGAGTGAGGTGCACTACTCGCGCTCGCTCGATGGCGGTGCGACGTGGAGCGGGATGTCCGGTGATCGTGTCATCAGCCACCCCGACGGACACGCCGCGCTCGCTCCCCGAATCGTCGTCGGCGCGAGTAACCGGTTGCTCGTGCTCTGGCGCGAGGAGAGCGAGGCCGGAGGATCGGCGGTCCATCTCGGCATCTCGACCAATGGCGGCACGACCTGGAGCAGCGAAGCCGCCGATCGCGAGATCACCATTCCGGCGAGCCAGATCTCCGACCTGGACGTGACGGTCTACCCGTCGATCAGCGCGCGCGCCGAGCTGGTTATCGCCGCGAGCTTCGACCCGGTCGCCCCCTATCACCACGAGGTCTACCACAGCCGCTCGACCAACAACGGGGCGACATGGTCCGGCGAGTCGGCGCTCACGCCGGTTTCGTTCGATGAGGACCACACGCGGAGCGCGTTTCATCCGGCTCTCTTTCACTCCGGTTGTGCCGGCGCGGTGGTCGTGTGGGATGAGGTGAACGAAACATCGGGGACGAGCGAGATCCACGTCTCGCGCCAACGCGGTACCGGTGAACCTTGGTCAGGCGCGACCGCGGACAGGATCGTGAGCTTCCCGGATGGCGAGAGCGGGGAGCGTCCATCCATCACCGGCTTCGAGCACGCGGACCTACCGTCCGGCGGCGGGCGAGGCGACGACGTGGGCGACACCTGGATCGCCTGGACCGAGGTCGAAGACGGCGCCGTTCCAAACGCCGAGGTTCACATCTCGAAGAGCGCGATCTGCACGGGGGCGACCTCCGCAGCGCCTGAGGGCGCATCAATCGGACGCTTGCCCACGCTCGAGGTCTTCCCGAATCCGACGCATGGCCCGATCCACCTCAAGCTCGCCTTCGCCGCAGCGTTCGAGCCGGTCAGGCTGGAGTTGATCGACGCGAGCGGCCGCGTGGTCCGCCGCGCGATCCGGAACATGGACAGCGACGGGCGAGGTGAGCTCGATTGGAGCGTTCGCACCGGCTCGGATCGACCGCTGTCTTTCGGCGTCTACTTGCTGCGCGCGCAGGCTCGCAACGGCTCCGCGGGGACGCCAATCGTGGCGCGCTGAGATGCGTTCGGTCGTCACGTAGCCGAACCGCGGCTCGGGGGGATCGTCAAGCTCATCAGGCGCTTCTTCATCGCCGGAACCGGCATCCTTCCGTGCGGCCTCTACGGCGCCGTCCGCGTTCGGCAGGGATGGATCCCGCTGACTCGGGCGGCGTGTCGGCTGCGCGCAACGGCTATTCCCGAATCCACTCGGGCAAGTTCGGTCTGATGTCACGAAACGGGCCGATGACGGTCACGCCAGGCGGCGCGTAGGCCAAGCATACGACGCTGTCGGCAAGGAAGCGTTGCACCGGATCCACGTCGCCGTGGCCCAGGGTGGCATTTCGCTTTTCCAGGACCTGCAGAAACCGGCCGCTCAAGCTCAACTCGATTCGAATCGTATCGGGCGAGGACCAGTCCGCTTCCAATCGCAGGTTGTTACTGAGCAACACGCCGGATCGCGAGCGATCGTCTGCACCCCATGCGTTTGCAATCGTCACAGAATCGGTTTCCGTCCAGTCGATATCTTCTCCGTTCAGGCGGAATCCACGGTACACGAAATAGAGACGCGGAGGCGCGGGTTTCGTCAGATCGCCTTCACCTGATGCACTCGGGTCGAATACTGGAAATACTTGGGTGCGAGGCGAGTTCGCGTCGATGCAACACACGAAGAATGTATTCCCTTCGATTCCGCGTGCGGCCGCGCGAACCGGCCCTGAGTTTCGCGTCATCCCAGCAGTCCAGATAACCGTCTGGCCTGACTTGAAACCGGGCACCACCTCGATCGCATGGATATGACCAGCATGTTCCACATGCTTGATCGTCTCGAGGCTCCCATGATTGTCGAGGGCGAGGAAAGTGGCTGACGAGGGGAAATAGTCCGCGACCTGCCGGAGTAGCAGCGCATGGCCTTCGAACGAAACCGAGCGAAGCTCGACCAGTCGCCCCCGTCCATCACTCGAAGGCAGTCTGCTTTCCCGAGAGAGGACTTTCGATACGGTGCCCACGTGGATCGAGTCCGCCCAGTCTCCGTTCGCCTTCCACACCAGGAGCATCGATTCTCGTCGCAGTTACTCCTCGGGTGCGACGGCCAACGCCGCCACGAATTGACGGGATCCGTCCCGCGATGAGGTCAAGCAAGCTTTCGTGATCCATCCAGTCACGCCGCGGGGCGCTACGAACAATTTGGTGCGGCCGCTGGCGTATCTTACCTGGACCGCATTGCCGATGGATCGGGCGTCAACCAACTGGTTCCCGGGGGCAGTGGGATGAAACGGGGACACTTTCGAGCTACAGTTCCAAGCCGCGATGGAGCCGATTACAGCGGGCAAGACGATTGAGAGACCGACGAGCCACTTCTTTGCGCCGTGCAAA
>CAZZAH010000522.1:0-3347 GCA_964652115.1 uncultured bacterium
TCGAGCCTCGCGCGCAGCGATTCGCCCGCGATGAAGGGCATGACGTAGTAGAGCAGCTCGCCGGATGCGCCCGAGTCGAAGAGCGGGAGGATGTGCGGGTGCGTCAGCCGCGCGGCGATCTCGATCTCGCGCAGAAACCGGTGCGGTCCGATCGCCGCGCCGATCCTGGGGTCCATCACCTTGATCGCGACGCGGCGGCCATGCTTCAAGTCATCGGCGAGGTAAACCGTCGCCATGCCACCGCGGCCCAGCTCGCGGTCGATGCGGTAGCGCTCGCCGACGGCGCGCGCGAGGTCTGTGCCGGGCTCGGACACGTGAACAGCTCCCCCGAGGTCGAAAATGTTGGGAGAGGATAGCATGGGGCGGCACTTCGCATTGAGGGCTCTGCGGCATCGACCGACTGATGTTGGCCAACTCACCTCCCGAAGCCCTAATCTCGGACGGTCGCTCGCCGCGCGATCGCTTCGATGCGTATCTTCGCAGGGGCTGCGGTTCTCCGTGCTCGCGGACGAACAAACCAACTTGCAGGGTGTGCAGGAGGTTGAATTGGGATTTCACCGCCCGAATTGGAAGAGGCGATGCGAGGTGCCAGACCGAAGCATCCTCGATGCCGCCCGGCAGTTCGAGGCGGGCCGAAGAATCCTATGGAAGCGGATGGAGCCTGGGTGCGGAATCTTGCTACCTGCCTTGCAAGTCGCCGCTGTGTCCATCGAGCTGCACCTGAAGTGCCTTGGAGCACGACTTGAGTTCACTCCGGACAGCGATGTAGACGGAGTGTACATAGTCAACTCGTCAGCGGCGCAGCGGGGGCATTGTCTGGCAGACCTGCTCAAGTCTGTCCATAACGCAGAACGGCTTCAGCTTGACGACGCATTCACTACTCAGTGGTCAGTGAACGACGGGACAACGCTCTCCAATGTACTCGATCGACTCGAGGGGCTGTTTGTCGCATCGAGGTATCCGTTCGAGAAAGGGCAAGACCCCTCAGCCTACTCACTCGCGGAGATCGCGTGGATGTGCGACTTCCTCTCCGGATTCGTGAAGAGGCTGGAGCCTCGAGAGTGGATCGAGTGGACCGAGTAGAATCAGACCAAATGCGGTGAACCTGGCGAAGGCAGTGCCCTCGCCAGGTTCGGCAAACTCAGGCGGTGATTGTTACCTCACGACGATCAACTTCCTCGTTCTCTCTTCCACATCACGCCCGGCGCTCCACCGCACCTTCACCCAATACACACCGCCAGGAAGCGATGCGGAGCGCGCATTCCACGAAAGCTCGTGCCGCCCAGCCGGCATCGTGCCCGCGAAGGGATGCGCCACGCGGCGACCCGATGCGTCGATGATGTCGACGCTGACCGCTCCGTCGTGCGGTAACGCCAGCTCGATCCGCATCTGGTCGATCACAGGGTTCGGCATCGGTCCGCGCAGCGCGAACGCGAGCGGGATCGACGCCTCCGGCACCGCGGTCGTTCCTGCGCCCAGCACCCACGTGATCGCGTTCTCGATCAGAGCATCCCTCACCACCGCGTCGCCGACGCCCCCGACCTCGAAGAGGAGGAACGCGACGTTGCCGCCGTTGGCCGGAATTGCATCGGCGTCGTAGGAGATGAGGCTCGCTCCCTGACCGGTCGTCCAGGTGAGCGGAGACTCGGCACCGCTCGCGACGCCGGCACCGTCTTGCGTGCCGTAGTCACTGCCGTAGGTGTGCGTGATCGTGGCCGGCAGCACGTTCGGCGTGGTCGTGATCGGATGCGAGGCGAGGTTCTTCTTCAAGTTGCCGGAGGAATCCTGGTACCAGGTGCTCGCATGCAGCACGCGCGCGGCGAAGGTCGGATAGCCGGGCGAGCTACACGCGTCGTAGGCGATCTCGCCCCCTTCGATCACCAGCTTGCCGCCGGCCAACACATACGACTCGAGCGCGGCTCTCGCGGTCGAGCTCCCGACAGGCGACTGGTTGCGCCCGGCGCTCCACACGATCGCGTCGTAGTTCGGCCACTGCGTCGGGTTGATGGCCGAAGCGGCGACCAAGGTCACGTCGTAACCCAGCGCCGTCAGGCAATCGCGGAAGGTCTCGGCGTTCGCCTTCTGGCCCGCGGGCAGCGGCAGGACCGGTCCCTTCGCGTCGCCGCCGGTCAGCGCGGTCGACTCGTCCTTGATCACGAGCAGGTTGCCGACCGTCGGCGAGAGCAGGAAGCTCTGCGTCATCGTCGGCTGATCGACCATCACGTTCGCGCTCACCGTGCGATGGTGGGTCGAACGCGCGCGCAGCTCGTAGAGGAAGTAGGGGAGCGAGAGGCTGAAGCTGCCGTCGGATCCGGTTTGCACGGTCGCGTGGATCTCGCCGGTATCGCTCCGCCTCGCCTCGATCGTCGCCGCGAGTGGCGTGTTCGTTCCTTCCTCGCGCACGAAGCCTTGCACGAGGCCCGCCGGAGCGGAGGGCATCGAGAGATCCCAGACGTTGACGCCGTACAACGCCATCTTCGTCTCCATCGTGGCGAGGAAGCCGAAGGCGGAAAGGTAGACGTCGTAGGGATCGCAAGCCAACTCGCTCGGCAGCGCGAAGTGTCCGTTCGCGTCACAGGTCGCGCTGAACTTCGGCGCGACGAGCGTCGTGTCCGCGCCTGCCGGATAGCCGACGAGGCTCGCGGCGGCGATCGGGGCCGCGTTCTCGGCGGAACGGACCGTGCCGCTCACCGTGCCGTAGACCGGAACGACGTTGATGTCGAAAGGAAGGACGTTGTATCCGGCCTTGGTCAGTCCCGCGCAGAGGGTGCCATAACTCGTGGGCATCACGTCGAGGTCGACCGCGTAGCCCGCGCCGGTTGCTTGCCCATCGACGCCGCAGCCGCGTGCGATGAGCGTTAGACCGGCGAGGGACGCGGTTCCATGCAGGTGGCCTTGATAGTGGCAGGTGAGCTTTCCGCTCAAGCCGATCTCCGGCACCGTCGCGGTGACGAAGCCCAGCATCGACAGCCCACCGGTCACCGGTAGCGGCTGGTTGAAAATGTCGTAGCTATCGCTCGGCCGATGTCCGATCACCTGGAGGTTCTCGCCGTACGGTGCGGTGATCGTGAACGTCACCATTCCTTCCGCCGAGGAAACCTGCGTGCCGCTGGCGACGCCCCAACCTTGGATGCGGATCTCCACGCCGGGCATCGGAACCTCGAGCGTGTCCTTCACCGTCACCGTGACGACGGTGGGAACACCGATCGGAATCGTCGACGGCGCGATGGTCACGAGCGCGGGCACGACAACCGGCACCGACTCTTGCAGCGGCCGCCGATTGTGCCCCGTGACGGTGAGCTCGGCCGTGCCGACCTGATCGACCAGGCCACCGAGCGCGAGCACGA
>CAZZAH010000523.1:0-3346 GCA_964652115.1 uncultured bacterium
CGCCCTTGACCATCGAGATCGGGGTCGAGCCCGTCTCGAACATCTGCTCGATCAGTTGGTCGATCGTTGCCTGATAGGCCGCGATCGGCGCGCCCGGCTGGATATACTTCGCGTCGCCGCCTTCACCAACGTCAAGAAACGCGGTCGGCCCGACCGTCTTCTCCGGCTCGCCCGCCGCCTGAATCACGAGCAGCGAGAACGCCTGATAGATCAACATCTCGCCGAACTCGCTCGAGCGGTTGACCAGCGCCTTTTGCATCTCGATTTGATCGCGCACTGGGGAGATCGCGTCGTCGCATCCGACCAAGGGACACGCGACCCAGCGCACGTAAGGGACGACGCCGTAGCCATGATCGAATCGCTTGACCAGCGTGTTGCCGTCCTGGTCGAGCTTCCACAGCGAGGCTTCGTCCGCGTACCAGTACTCGACTACCGGGTCGCCCTTGTCATCGGTGTCGACCTGCATCTCCTCGAGTACGGCCGTCACGCGGCCTGGGTCCTCGGGATCGCAGGCATACCAGACCGAGCCGGGATGCACCGGGTGAAGCCCGACGTTTTCGCGCGCCTCGTGCCAGCGGACGGACATCCAGCCCTCGCCGAACAGCACCACGGAATTGCCGACCTGTCGCTGCGCGCGCGGCATGCGGCTCCGCTTGTACACACTGGCGAAGATCTCTTGCTCGGTCTCGCCTGCATCTTCGATTTGGCGCTCGACCGGATCACCATAGAGCCCGTCGATGAGCGCATCGGCCAAGCGGCCGAAGTAGTTCGGGTAGTGGAACCGCGAGCGGCGCAGCGCGAACTGTTCCTTGCGCTCGCGCTCGTGCTTGATCAGCCACTCCACGCGCTCCGGCCCTCCGATGTACGCCAGCATCGCGTCACGGTAGGCGCGGCTCCGGTCCGCCCACTGCTTCTCGCGGAGCTCGCGCAGACTCGCGGCGATGGCACCCTTGGTCCGCGTGTCGAAGAGGCCGAGGTTAGGCATGGGTCAGCCCGCCACGAACGAAGCGCGCCGCATGTGATACTCGGCCACCTCGTGATAGCCAAGCGCGTCGCGCATGTGGTCATTCTTGCCGTCCTTGAGCGGCGCGCGCTTCTCGGCCTGCCCAGGCTTATGCTCGGGGTAGACGCTCTCCTCGAACATGCGGATGGTCGCCTCGCAGCTTGGATCGACCTGGTAGCGCACGAGACCTGACGCGGTCAGTTGCCGATCGCGCAGCCAGTCCGCACGGTTCTCGGTATCCTTGTGCTCGGGCCGATGCGAGTAGCGAATGCGCGCGTTTGGGAACGCCTTCCGAAAGAGGTCGATGTCGCTGAGGTTCGTCTGGTCGTTCGTGCCGTCGCCGGCCGGATCGCAGTCGATGGTTTCGATCCGCGGCCACCACTCGAACCACGCCTTGATCCGCGCGATGGCTTGGTCAACCGTGATCTCGTGCCACTCGCCCTCGGCGAAGACTCGTGTACAAGCGAGCGCCTTTTGCTCCTGCGTGCCTGCACAGGCGAAGGTTCGATAGCCGAAGTCGACATCGAGCGAGATCGGCACCGTGGGCAGAATCGGCGTGGGCTTGACGTGGCGAGCGCGCGAGAAGGTGCCGAACACGCGGCCCTCGCGCGCGGCGCGATCAGCCAGCGCCTCCTGCCGGAACTTCTGCTCGTTCTGGATCGCGGCTGCATCGACGATGTCCTGCCACGGAATCTCGGGGTTCTCGAGCGGATGCGGCTCGCGCGTCAGTTCGCCGTTGTCCAGTCGCGCGCCCAGCGTCGGCGCAACGAAGACGGCGGAGTCGTCACGATTCCACGCCTTGATTTCCTGCTCATGCGTCCAGTCGTAGCCGTTCGGCGTGTAGATCGCCCACACCCGCCCGTCCGTGCCCCAGATCGTGGGAAGGATCACGTCGCCGTATGCGTTCGGATCGATGTAGCTCGCTTCCTCGAGCACCCACAGATCGGCTGTGAAACCTCTCGCATGGTTCGGGTTGTCGAGTGAACGAAAGCGCACGATGCCGCCGCCGGGGAATTTCGCTTCCATGCGCGACTCGTTAAACTTCGCGACTGCACTCGCGGCGCGTATAAGCTCATCCCAGCCGATGCGCGACTGGTCGTAGGTGGGCGCGCCCCAGAAGCAGCGGGCGCCCTTGACCGCGGCCTCAGCGGTGAGGGCCATTGCCATTGTGGTTTTCCGCCAGCGGCGTCCGCACCGCACCCAGTTGAACTTTCGCTGAGCCGTGAGCACTCGACGGATCCCAAGATGTGGCCTCGGCAGAATCAGGCGCGGCGGTGCGCCAATCGTTGACATACACAACCTCGATCGGGCCATCGATGCGGAGGGAGTCACCTTCGGTGGCGACGCGGAGTTCGCGCGCGGCATCGACTGCGCCGTTGAGCGCGAGATCGACCAAAGCCTTCGCGATGCCGGCCGCGATGAGCCTACGGCCCTTCAGGTCGTTGGGGTCTTTCATGGCCAGGGCAGCGCGGTAGGCGCCGGAAAGCGAGACTGAGCCCTTCGGCCGTCCCTGGCCTGGCTTGCCTCGCGGATTGGTCTCGGAGGTCCATCGACCGCCCCGAGTTTTCGCCGAGTTTTCGTCGGAGGTGTCCACGCGGCGCAGAATGCTCGCGCGTCAACCCTCGTGTCCGTTGGAATCCTTGCCAGTTTCGCCAATGAGGAGCTTGTACACGTTCGAGAGATCCATCCCGAACTCGCTCGCAATCCCGCTCACGAGCCGCTTCGGATCGGCCCCAGCCTCGATTCCGTCGCGATAGGCCCGCCGGATTTTCTCGGCCCGATCGGCCCGCTCACGCGCCGTGAGCTCCTTCGGGACATCGATCCGCACGCCTGGGCGATGCGCGCGGAGCCACTCTCGGACGCGGGGCGGCAGGTCATCGAACGCGCTCACTCGGCTGGCTCCTCCGGCTTCGGGCGGTCCATCCGGAGCTTGCGTGCGATCGCGTCACGCGCGGCCACGATGCGCGGATCGTCGGGGTCAGGGCGCGGCTCCTCGAGCTTGACCACACGCGAGCGAGCATCCTCCGTGGCGCGATTCCAGAGGGTTTCCGCGCGTTCGTAGACTTCACCGATCCTCGGGAAGTACCCCTTCGACCGCTGCCGGATCTCGAGCGCCGCGGCCAGCATGTGCTCGCCCGGGATCTTCGCGAAGTCCTCGCACCACGCCTCGATCATCGGCGGCGAGATCACCACCTCCGGCCAGCCTACGGCGAGCCTCGAGAGCACCATCACGACCTCGGTTCGAGTCGCCATTCGCCACGCCCTCCGGCTTGAGAAATTCCCTGATCCCCGCGAATCCCTTGGGATCCGAAGCGGCCGGCGGCGCCACCGGCGGCGGCGGGT
>CAZZAH010000524.1:0-3312 GCA_964652115.1 uncultured bacterium
GGACGTCGCCGCGCCCGGCGTGAGCATCCCCGCCACAACCAACGGCAATGGATATGTCACCGACTTCAACGGCACCTCGTCCGCGACGCCGCAGGCCGCAGGGGTCGCCGCGCTTCTGATCGCGAAGTACCCAAGCTGGCTCGGCACCGAGATCCGCGCGCGGCTCGAGCAGACCTGCGACAAGGTCGGCACCTACAGCTATGATCCTGCGACCGGCGTGAGCTTCGAGCTGGGGCACGGCCGCGTGAACCTCTATCGCGCCTTGTCGGGTAAGCCACAGGTGCAGGTCGGTCCCCTGCCCGACAATCCGAGCTCGTACAAGGACGCGGCCGACGCGTCAACGCCCTACCCCAACTGCGAGCACAAGTCGGCGGCGTACGAGTGGCTCGGAATGGAGTACAGCCCGGAGACGAGCCCGGTCGACCCGCTCGATCCCGACGGAACGCGCAATCGATCGAATCGTGACGGCTTCGACGATGGCATCACCTTCTCCCCGCCCTACATCCCCGGGCAGCCGAACCAGGTGACGATCAAGATGTCGGTCGAGGACTGGAACAGCCCGCGCTATCGGACCGGCGACAACCCCCGTCTTTTCCTGAACGTCTGGTTCGACTGGCAGTGCGACGGCAACTGGATTCAGCCCACCGACTGGATGGTGCAGGACTGGGTCGAGAGCCCGAGCACCTGGGGCTCGAACGAGCACAGCGTCACGATCAACTTCATCGTCCCTTCGGATCCGATCCAATGGCACGTGCAAGGCAACATTCCCTCGCGCTTCCTCAACGTGCGGACGCGCCTGACCTACGCGCAGCCCCTCGGCGGGGGCGGCTCCGCAATTCAAGCCGATTGGGGCGAGGTCGAGGACGATCGCATCCTGAACTTCGTCGAGATGTTCGACCTGGGCCCGGGCTACATCTCGACCATGGCGAGCGGGTGCGATCCCTGGCGCTTCTGTGATGGACCGCAGTTCTGGCTGCCCGGCTGTCCGCCTCTCTTTCTTCCGGACGGCGGCGGCAACAACGGCTTCATGGCGGTCTACTGGGGCTCGCTCCCGGAGTATCTCGGCGACTCGACCGACGGGCTCCGCACGCCGAGCTTCGATCTCTCCGAGCTGACCGAGGCGCACCTCTCCTTCGAGTTCTCCGCGGTCGAGATCGTGAAGACGATCCGCGTGGTGTTGTACAAGAGCGGCACGCCATGGGTATCGCTCGGGCTGTTGGACAACATCCCTCCCAACGCCTACCCCTGCAGCGGACCGCCGCATCTCTTCTCGGCCGACCTGACGCCCTACTGTGACGATGGATTCACCAACGTCCAGATCGGGATCGAGGTCGCCTTCGACGAGCCGTGCGTGATGCCGCCGGGCATCCCGCAGAACTACGTCGACTTCGTGATCGACAACGTGATGGTGTGGGGCGAGGACAAGATCGCGCCCGACGCCGTCACGGTCACCGCCGCCAGCACGAGCGAGACGAGCGAGACCTTGACCTGGGTTGCGCCGGGCGACGACAAGCTGCGCCACCGGGCCGAGCTCTACAACATTCGCTACAGCCCGCAGCCGATCGGTTCCTCCGAGTGGCGCCACGCGATGTGGGTTCGGCCCGACATGGCCACGATTCCCACCCCCGCGCCGCCCGGCACGGTGCAGACGCTCAACGTCTCGCGGCTCGAGAGCGGCCTCCATCACTTCGCGGTGGTCACTCAGGACGAAGTCACGAATCTCTCGGGGCTCATCGACGGCGGCGCGAACCATGGGCCGCTGCTGCTACTCCCCGGGACGCAGACGGTGGAGGCGCGAAGCACGCTGACCCTCACCGTGAACGCCAGCGATCCGGACTTCGATCGCCTCTTCATCACCTGCTTGGAGAAGCCGAGCGGCCTCGACTTCGAGGATCAGGGGAACGGCTCCGCCTCGCTCGAGTGGACACCCGGCCCGGGCGACGTCGGCAACCATACGGTCAAGGTCGAGGCGCGCGACTGGAACGGCGCGACGGTGGAAGACTCGTTCACCATCACGGTGACGCCGGAGGCGGACAACGGGCGCGGCGCCTGCTGTCTGCTCACCCCCGGCTGCTGCCAGCGGCTCACCCCGGTGAAATGCGCCGCGCAGAACGGCAACTTCCACGGCGTCGGCACGCTCTGCGATCCCAATCCATGCATCGCGCCGGGGATCGACTTCGCCGACCACAACGTCGGGGCCATCCGGCTCTCGATGACCGATCAGGGGGTCCTCGGCTTCATGGACGGCTCGCAAGCGCAAGGCTCCGGGCTGCGCTATCCGGCCAACACGCAGAACCTCTACATCGGAGGCCTCTGGATCGGAGACGGCGGCTTCGTCGCCAACCGCGACTTCGATGCCGATCCGGGGAAGGACTGGACCGTCTCGCGCTGTCCCGACGGCCAGGTGCAGATCACGAGCCAGGGCGCGAAGCAGATCATGAACGCGCGCTTCACCGACGAGGACGCGGTGAACCCTCGCGGCCTCATGGTCGAGCAGGAGTCGTGGGCCTACAGCAGCCCGGCGAGCGATGACGACTTCGTGATCGTGCGCTACATCGTGACCAACACCACCGACAATCCGCTCACCGGCCTCTACGCCGCGATCATGCTGGACCTCGACCTGCGCGGCAACGGAGCCGATGACCTCGGCGGCACCGATCCATCCCGCAAGATGGCGTACATGAGCGATGCCGCGAACGCGTTCGTCGGCGTTCGCGCGCTCGACTGGAACGGCGCGCCGCCGCTCAAGAATCTGACCCTGATCCCGAACCTGACCTTCGTCTATCCGAACGCGTACATCCCGGACGAGGACAAGGCGGCCTTCCTGACGGCGGCGGACGTGACGCACATCGTGCCGAGCGTCTCGCGGCAGGGAGACTACAGCGTGCTCGTATCGGTCGGGCCCTTCGACCTCGACGCCTCGGGCGCTCGCGAGATCGACTTCGCGATCGTCGGTGGGACGGGGTTCGGGGCGCTGCAGCAGAACGCGGATCGAGCGCAGGCGGTCTGGAGCGGCGCCGTGCCGGCCGATGCGCCCTTGCCCGGCAACGCCACGTTCGCGACCGCGCTGCTGCCGAACGCTCCCAATCCGTTCGACCGCGGAACCGCGCTGCGCTTCACGCTGGCGAGCCCGGCGGCGGCGGAGATCGCGGTCTACGACGCCTCGGGGCGGATGGTGAACCGCGTGCTCTCCGACCGGCTCGACGCGGGTTCGCACAGCGTCGCGTGGGACGGCCGCGACGCTCGCGACCGGCCGCTCGCGAGCGGCATCTACTTCGTCCGACTGCGCGCCGGCGGCCATGAGGAAAGCCG
>CAZZAH010000525.1:0-3312 GCA_964652115.1 uncultured bacterium
GCGTAGTGCCGCCGGAACTGATCAGGCCCGATGCCGAGCAGGGGATGCTGCCGAAAGAAGCGAAGGCTCAAGGACCAGAGCTCGCGTCGATCGACGAGCTTGAGCTCGGGCCAAGGGGCCCGCTCATCGGCGATGGCGCGAGTCCAGGTCGCCATCGCGTGCGGCGCCTCGGTGTCGACCGAGCTTTCCACCCGAAGAAAGGTGCGCGCCGCTGGGCTGCCGGTCTGGCTGAACCAGGTCACACGCTCCTGCACGAGGTCCCAGAGAACGAGGTACTCGCCCGCGGTCATCGGTGCGTGCACCAGGCCGGGCAGCGTGATCACTTGGCCGGGCGCGACATCCCGGGGAAAGCGGGTTCGCGCCCCGTCGAAGAGGACCTCACTGCCCGATTCTTTGCTCAAGTGATAGGAGAGCTGAGTTTGTAAAGGGCCTCGCGGACGCCAAGTTAGGCTGCCGGTGTTGGTCAGCGTGATCGGAAGCTCGAGCGTCTTCCCCGGGCGGCTCACCGCGAGCGAGTCGACCTCGTAGCGTACGCCGTAGATCGGACCCTTCGGCTGGTCGAAGCGCGCGCGGAACGCGGGCACGAAGGCGATGGCGAGGAGCGCGGGCAGAATCATTAGCAGGACCGCGGTTCGCACGAACGGGGCACGGCTCGCCGCTCCCGCGCCCCGAAGCGCCACTCCGACGAACGTGAGCATGCCGAACATCGCGGCGACCATCCCGCCCCGGCTCAACGTGAGCAGATTCCCGAACGCGAGGAGGAACGCGACGCAGACCGCCGCGATCGCCACGCGCCCTCGGTCCAACGAACGGAGCGCCACCGCGAGGGCGAGCAACAGCGCGAGCTCGATCGCGCCCGATGCCGGGTTCGCCTGCTGCCAGGTCGAGGTCAATCGAAGCTCACCATCGACGCTCGAGATCTTGGTGCGGAAGGCGGCGAAGAGCCCGCTGAAGTCGGCCCAGCGGAGCGCCTCGATCACGCCGAGCGAGGTCGCGAGCGTCACGCCGAGAAGGAGCGCGCCCAGCACTCGCCTCCACGCGTGGGCCTCGACCAGATCGTCGCGCGCGGCCGCGAAGAGGAGCACGCCGACGAGCACGCGCCCGGCGTACTTGAGCGACACGAGCGAGTCGAACGGCGACGCCAGCGCCGAGATCGCGAGGACGGCGACCCACAGCAATCCGAGCCACGCCTCCTTCGCCAGCCGTCGACGAATCGCGAAGCTCAGCGCGAGGTAGGGAAGGATCACGAGCTCCAGGTTCGTCAGCTCGAAGGGACCGAGTCGGAGCCACGGTTCGCGCGTCTCGAAGGGGAGAAGCGCCGCCACCATCGCCAACAGCGTGACGCGAAGCGCGAGCGAGGGCTTCATGGCCGCGACGGAAGCGCGCCGAGCCGAGCCTCCTCGCGGCGAAGGCATCGCCTCACCATCGCGAAGCAGAGCACGAACAGCAGCGCCTCGGTAGCGACCGTGGCCAACGCCGCGCCGACGCCGGCCAGCCGCGGGATCAGAATCAGATTCAGGCCCGAGTTCAACGCCAGGCAGGCGAGGGCGAAGATCGCGTTCCACTTCTGCGCGTGCAGCGCGACCAGGAAGTGGGTCAGCGCGTAGTTCACGAAGATGAAGACGAGCGACGGCGCCAGGGCGCGCAGGATCGGCGCCGAGCCTTCGTATCCCGGCCCGAACAGAACGCGCAACCCGAGCGAGGAGAAGAGGAGCAGGCCGGCCACGATCACGCCGGAGAGAAGCAGCATCCAGCGCAGCGTCACATCGTGAAGGCGGCGCATCTCGACCGCGCTCGTTCGCGCGCGCTCGGCGAAGGCGGGGAAGATCGCGGCCAGGAAGATCGCCGGCAAGAAGAGCAGGCTCTCGAGCAGTCGATAGGCGGCGCCGTAGCGACCGACCTCGGCGTCGCCGCACATGCGCTCGAGAAAAAGCACGTCGATCCGGAAGTAGAGGATCGAGAGAAGGATCGCGATTCCGATCGGTGTCGCTCCGCGAAGGGCGGCGCCGACCGAGAAGCCTTCGCCGCTCGATCGCGGGCCGGCGCCCACGCGCGTGAGATGCCCGCGACGCAGCAACAGCACCAGCGCCACTATCGACGTGAGCATCGCGGCGAGGAGAAGCCCCAGCGCGAGCCCGAGCGGCCCACTCCCCGCGACGAGCAGCCCCAACCCGAGCGCGAGCGCGAGCACGGTCTGAAGCAGATTGAGCCATGCCTCCTCTCGCAGGGATTGCAGGCCGCGGAAGAAGTAGTTCCAGAGCTCGGCCCACGATTGCGCGAGGCTCGCCGCCCCCATCGCGAGCACGAGCGAACGATCTCCCGCCGGCCGCGGATAGAGGAAGGCGATCAGGACGAGAGCCGCGAGCATCGCCGCGCTCAGGAGCCCCTTCGCTCGAATCGCTTGGCGGAGCGCCGCGCCTCGTGCTGCCGCGTTCGCCTCCTGCGCCACGCGCCGCGAGAGATACATCTGGAGCCCGAAGTCGGACCCGTTGGCGAGGATGTTCCCGACCGTGAAGGCGAAGGCGTAGCGGCCGAACGACTCGGTGCCGAGCAGGCGCACCGCCGCGACGAAGAGAAGAAAGCGCCCCGCCTTGACCGCGAGCTCGGAGATCGCCTTCACCCGCAGGTTCTTCGCTTCCGGTCCGCGAAAGCGTAGGCGGTCCTTCACGCGATCGAGGAGGCGCCCGCCGCTGACCGTTCCGTCGCTCATTCCGAGTCGTGCGCGAAGCGGCGACGCACGACCCAGATCGCGAGGGCGAAGAGCGTCGCTTCGGTGATCACGGTCACGACCGCCGCGCCCGCCGCTCCGTAGGGGCCGATGAGGAGAAGGTTCAAGCCGATGTGGAGCGGCACGCAGATCGCCACGATCCCTGCGTACTCGCGCTGCGCGCCGACCGCGATCAGAAGGTGCGAAAGCGCGTAGTTGGGAAAGAGGAAGAGCACCGCCGGCGCAAGCAGACGAAGCAGCGGTGTCGCCTCGGCGTAACCCTCGCCGTAGAGAATGCGGAGCACGATCGGCGCGAAGGCGAGAAGCCCTCCCATGATCGCGAGCGCCAAGAGCGACATCCAGCGCATCCCCTTCCTCACCAGAACGAGGAGCTCAGCGCGCCGGCGTCCCGCGCTCTCCGAGAAGGCCGGGAAGAGGGCCGCCATGAAGAGCGCCGGCAGAAAGCGGAAGCTCTCGAGCAGTCGATAGGCGGCGCCGTAGGTGCCGACCTCGGCGTCGCTCCTCAAGCGCTCGAGCAGCACCATGTCGATGCGCGTGTAGATCGTCGCCAGAACGAAGGTGATCCCGATCGGAGCGGCCGAGCG